>JAYVCO010000337.1:0-15046 GCA_043749935.1 Planctomycetia bacterium | reverse complement strand
GGTTTTCTAGTCACTGGCTAGGTTTGGCTATCTGGCAGTCACTATACTGGGGTCTGTAAATCTCCTTTTTCGTTCGAGGGTTGGGTGAACCGGTCGATTTTGAAAACCTTCGCGTTTCTCGTTGCGTTTGGTTGCTTGACGGCAGCCCGGGCCGACGATGCGCAACAACCGGCCGGTAATCCGGATGGCGAAGGTAACGTCGAAACCTTCGAGCGGCGAGTGCGGCCTGTCCTGGCCGAACACTGCTGGGCCTGCCACGGCGCGAAGAAGCAGCACGGAGGGCTAAGACTTGATTCGCGCGAGGGGCTGATGAAGGGGGGCGACGGCGGCTTGGTCGCCGATCTCAAGGTCGCCTCCAATAGCCGGCTGATCAAGGCGATTCGTCACGACGATCCCGATTTGCAAATGCCTCCCGAGCCTGCTGCCAAGTTGTCCGATGACGCGATTGCTACAATCACCGGGTGGATCGCCGCCGGGGCAATCTGGCCCGCGGATCGGGCGTCGCAACGGATCGATCCTGAGGAAGCGGGAAAGTCCCATTGGGCCTTTCAGCCGGTGCGGCCACAGCCGATTCCAGCGGTCCAAAATGTTGGCTGGCCGCAATCTCCGGTAGATCATTTTATTTTGGCGCAGCTGGAAGAGCAGGGGATGACGCCCGCCGCGCCGGCCGATCGTGCGACGCTCATCCGTCGAGCAGCGTTCGATTTGTCGGGTCTACCCCCCAATGCGAACGAAGTCGCGGCGTTCGTAAACGATTCGTCGCCGGATGCGTTTGCCAAAGTGGTCGATCGCTTGCTCGATTCGCCCCGCTATGGCGAGCGGTGGGGCCGCTACTGGCTTGACGTGGCCCGTTATGCCGACACCAAGGGCTACGTCCGTCTGCAAGAGGAGCGACGATTCCCGTTTGCCTTTACGTATCGCGATTGGGTGATTCGAGCGTTGAACGAAGACCTGCCCTATGATCAGTTCATTATCCAGCAGTTGGCGGCCGATCAATTGCCGACTAGTGAACAAGAGCAGGCACTTGCCGCGTTGGGTTTCTTGACGCTCGGCCGCCGTTTCACGAGCAATCAACACGACATCATCGACGACCGCATCGACGTCGTTTCGCGCGGCTTGCTGGGTCTGACGGTCACGTGTGCCCGCTGTCACGATCACAAGTACGACCCGATTCCCACGGCTGACTACTATTCGCTCTACGGCGTGTTTGCCAGCTCCGAAGATCCCATCATCCCGCCGCTTATTGCCAAGCCGGCTAGCGATCCGGCGACCCAGACGTTTCAACAAGAGTTCGACTCGCGCCAACGAGCGTTGGAAGAGTACGAACAGAAGCAATATTCGGCTTTGCTCGACGAATTTCGCTTGCGAAGCTCCGACTATCTCCTTGAATCGCTAAAAGGCCGGGTGCCGCTGCTGCTGGCGCTTCCCGCTGCGCCCGGCGAACTTCGGCAGTTGATTGTCGATCGGTGGTTGGACTACCTCGATCGATCGGACCGACGTGACCCAATTTTCGGTCCGTGGCAGATTTTCAAAGCGATCGAATCCAGCAAATTTCCGGTTGCAGCAGACGCACTTGTATCAAGTTGGAACGCGGCAGGAGATCAGCCGGAAAACCGGATCAACCCCCTGATTGCCAAACTGTTCTTGGAGCATCCGCCCAAGTCGATGGCCGATGTTGCCCGCGGGTATGGCGAACTGTTGACCCAAGTCCACCAGCGCTGGCAGAGCCTACACGCATCGACGACGGCCGCCGCTTCCGGGGCACTCGATCGGTTGAGCGATCCGAGCGAAGAAGCTTTGCGACAGGTGCTTTACGCGGCCGACTCGCCGGTGGCCGTGGGAATGCAAGATGCCCTGGGGCAATACCTGTACGACTCTCCGATCAACGATGAAATCGTCAAGCGCCGCAATGCGGTCTATCAACACCTGGCGAATACGGCATTGGGGCCCGCACGGGCACACGTGCTCGTCGAGCGCCCGGTGCCACACGAAACACGCATCCTTTTGCGGGGCAATCCCACGCGTCCGGGCCAGCGCGTCGATCGTCAATTTTTGCACGTGCTCAGTCCAGGCGAGCCTAAACCGTTTGTCACGGCCAGCGGCCGACTGGAATTGGCGCGGGCCATCACCAGTCGCGAGAATCCGCTCACGGCGCGCGTGCTGGTCAACCGCGTCTGGGCCCACCATTTCGGTATGGGCCTGGTACGGTCGTCCAGCAATTTTGGGCTGCGCGGCGAGGCTCCCTCTCATCCCGAGCTGCTCGACTATTTAGCGGCGCGATTCATGGACGAGGGATGGTCGATCAAGAATCTTCATCGTTGGATGATGCTTTCCAGTGCCTACCAGCAATCGAGTTGGAACGCCTCTGTCGATCCAACTCGCGATCCGGAGAATCGGCTGCTGGGCCGGATGAACCGACGCCGGCTCGATGTCGAGGCGCTGCGCGATTCGTTGTTACTGGCCGCCGGGAAACTTGATCTGGCCAGCGGTGGCCCGAGCGTCGATTTATTGGCGTCGGGCGCGAATCGGCGGACCGTTTTTGGATTGATTGACCGCCAGGGCTTGCCCGGAATGTTGCCTATATTCGACTTTGCCAGCCCCGATACACACAGTCCCGAGCGATATTCCAGTACCGTGCCGCAGCAGGCCTTGTTCCTGATGAACAGCCCGATGCTGGTCGAGCTCGCCAAGGCGTTTGCGGCCCGAGCGGATATTGTGGCCCTTGAGAATCCGTCGGATCGCGTGACGCGGATGGTGCAAATAGCTTGGGGGCGGACTCCAACTGAGAGTGAGACTCGACTGGCGCTGGAGTATCTAGAGCGCGACAAAGTTTTGTCGGCCGCCAGCGATTCGCTTGCCGGGTGGGACGCCTTGGCGCAAGCACTAATGATGGCCAATGAGTTTACTTATGTCGATTGATGCACGATTGAAACTTTTGGCAGAGGCAGTCGGAAACGTGATTTCGCGGCCGACGCGGCGCGAGCTGTTGGCGCGCTCGGGCATGGGGCTGGCGGCGCTCGCCCTGGCCGAGATGTTGCCGGAAACTATCGCCGCCGCCTCGTCCGGCTCGGCCGACGCATTGAATCCGCTGTCGCCCAAACAGTCTCATTTTCCCGCCAAAGCCAAAAGAGTCATTCACCTGTTCATGAACGGCGGCCCCTCGCAAGTCGACACGTTCGATCCCAAACCGGCGCTCGCGAAGTACGCCGGCCAGGAATTGCCCACTGGCAATTTGCCGACCGAGAGAAAAACCGGCGCGGCGTTCCCGTCCCCCTTCAAATTCAAGAAATACGGCCAGAGCGGCATCGAAGTCAGCGAGTTGTTTCCGCACGTGGCCGAGAATATTGACGAGATCGCGGTGATTCGGTCGATGGTGGCTGACATTCCGAACCACGAGCCGTCGCTGCTATTGATGAATTGCGGCGAAGCGCGATTGCCGCGGCCGAGCATGGGCAGTTGGCTGACGTACGGGTTGGGGAGTGAGAATCAGAATCTGCCCGGCTTCGTGGCCATGTGTCCGGGGGGGCTGCCGATTCAAGGGGCCCAGAACTGGCAATCCGCGTTCCTGCCCGGCATTCATCAAGGAACGTACATCGACACGCAGCACAGCGATGTCGAGAAGCTGATCGAACACATCAAGAGCAATCATCTGTCGAGTGCCCGTCAACGGCACCAGTTAGATTTGCTTCAAGCGTTCAATCGCGGCCACTTGGAACGATCGCAGCGCGATCTGCAACTCGAAGCGCGCATTCAATCGTTCGAGCTGGCCTACCGCATGCAGAGCGAAGCGGCGGAAGCATTTGATGTCAGCCGCGAGCCGCAACACATTTTGGACATGTACGGGCCAGGGGTGCAGGCGCGACAGATTCTGATCGCGCGGCGATTGATCGAGCGGGGCGTCCGCTTCGTGCAAGTCTGGCACGGCGCGCAACAGCCTTGGGATTCGCACAACGACATCAACGATCACGCGCGGCTGGCGCGAGAATGTGACCAGGCCATCGGAGCGCTCTTGAAAGATCTCAAACAACGAGGGTTGTTGGATGAGACGCTGGTTGTGTGGGGAGGCGAGTTTGGCCGCACGCCCACGATCGAGCTGGCCAATCCGCTGATCGGCAATGCCAAGCTCAACGGCCGCGACCACAATCACTATGGGTTCAGCATGTGGTTGGCCGGGGGTGGCGTGAAAGGCGGAATCACGCACGGCGCCACCGACGAATTTGGATTCAAAGCCGTCGAGAACCCGGTTCACGTCCACGATTTGCACGCGACGATGTTGTGGCTGCTGGGGTTGGATCACGAACGATTCACATATCCCTACGCCGGCCGCGACTTTCGATTGACCGACGTCCATGGTCGAGTGGTGAAAGAATTGATCGCCTGAGTCAATTCTCTGCTAGCACGCCACTGCAAGCCGCCCGAAAAAACCGCGATTGAACGGCCGCGGACTGCGAAAAACGGTCATCTTCTCCAACCGGAATGTCCGATAGCATCCGTAGGTCCAGCATATTCGGAACCTTTGCTTGTGAGCTATCGGTATGAGTCGTCTAACACGCTTGATTGCTGTGGCATGTTTGGTGGCCAACGTCACGGGCTGTTGCGGCGGTGTGTACACGCACTGGCAGAACTACATCGGGTGGAATGATCGCCAGCACGATAGGTACCCACAAGGCATTCCGAACCCCAAGACCACACCGCCGGGGCCAACCTCGCCAGCGTTGCCACCACCTGGTTCGAGCACCTATTGAGTGAATTGCCGGTAACACCCAAGGTTGTAACCAGGGTGATTCGCTAGACGGCCTCGAAGCGGCCGTTCTCTTCCCGCACTCGATTTTCATCGAGCAGCTTCTCGAGATGCGAGTTCACTTCGGCCGCCCCCAGCGTCAAGTGATAGCCGGGCAATTTGGACCAAAGTGATTTGGCCGTTTCGTAAACGGTTTTTGGGCCGCCGCGCAGGATTTCAAGAATTGCCCCCTCGCGATTCAGATGGTGCGTCTTGAGCTCGGCGGCTCGCTCGGCAAGATTCGAAAACTGCGAACCGTGGCCGGGCAGCACGATCAAGTCGTCTGTCTGATATTTGGCCACGCGATCGAGCGAGTTCAAGAACCGCTGCATCATGCCGCGACGCCGCAATTCGCCCGCGCCGATGTTCGGAGAAATAGTCGGCAGCACATGATCGCCACTGAACAGGTAACGCCCGTACCGCAGGCAGATACTGCCCTGGGTGTGTCCCGGCGTGTGAATCACTTCCAGATCCTGGCCACTGACTTGAAACTTCTGTTCATCACGGAGTGGCTCGGCCTGGGTTTGCTGGGCGAAGCGCTTGCCGTGGCCCAGCATTTTGGCCATCGCTTCGATTTCGTCTTCCGGCGTGTGAAAGGCGCGCAGCCGTTCGCAAACCAACGGAATGAACTGGGCGTGCAGTGCGTCGAGGTTCGTGATGCTGTCCAGGTCATCCTCGTGGATGAAAACCGCCGCGCCGCTTCGGTCGTGGATCTGCGATGCCAGCCCAATATGGTCCGCATGCTTGTGCGTCAGCACAACCCGTTCGATTTCGTCGACTTTCAACCCGTGCTCCGTCAGACCTTCCTCCAAAGCGGTCCAGGCTTCCGGCGTGCCGATGCCCGTGTCGATCAGGGTCAGCGGATCGCCGGCAATCACGTACAGATTGATTTTGCCTTCGAACATCGGATTGGGAATTCCGATGCGAAAAACAGGAATCTCGCTGGATGCTTTCACAGGGATGCTTTCACGGGGATTATCGTCCGGTAAAGGCCGGGGCGCGCTTTTCGAGGAAGTGGGCAACGCCCTCCTTGAAGTCCTCGCTGGTGAAACTCTTGACCATTTCCTCGTTAGCCACGTCGATAGCCTCGGCCAGCGTTTGGAACAGCGCGTTGTATACCTGTTCCTTGATCACACGCATCGAGCGTGGAGAAGTGGCGCCGGCCAATTCCAAGGCGTATTTGCGCACCTCAGCTTGAAACTGTTCCTGCGGGATGACGCGATTGACCAGACCCATCCGCAGTGCCTCGGCGGCGTCGATCAAGCGGGCCGAAAACAGCAGATCCAGCGAGTTGGAAATCCCCACCAGCCGCGGCAGCATCCAACTGATACCATACTCGGCGATCAACCCGCGCCTGGAAAACGAAGTGCTGAACCGGGCCTGATCCGAGGCGAATCGAATGTCGCAATACAATGAGATCACAAGTCCCAGGCCGGCCGTGGCACCATTGATGGCCCCGAGGATCGGTTTGTCGATCGCGGGCAGATAGGAATACGTTTTTTGAAAGTCGGCACGCGTGCCGTCGCGGCGCGGTCCGTTGAAACGCTCGCCAAGAGCTTGTTTGATCTCTTTGGCCGAACGATTCGAGCTTGCCAGGCCATCGAGATTGGCCATGTCGGCTCCGGCACAAAACCCGCGGCCGGCACCGGTCAGAATGATCACGCGCACCTTTTCGTCGTGTTCGGCCGTGAGCAAAGCCTGCGCGACTTCCTTTTCCATTTTCGTGGTCCAGGCATTGAGCTTCGCCGGCCGATTGAGCGTGAGCGTGGCAATCGATTCGGAAACTTCGTAGAGAATTTCTTAGTAGGCCATGGTTCAAAGGACTCCCGCCAGGTGACGTGTGTCGTAAATCGATGCGGCAACAGGATGAAACGGAAAAGCTAGTGAGTTGTTGCGGTGCGCGCGCGCTCGTGTTCGTCGATCAGCTCGCGTTTCAAGATTTTGGCCGATGGGCCCTTGGGCAGCGGATCCTTGCGGATTTCGACGATCCGTGGATATTTGAAAGCCGCGATCCGCTCTTTGCAGTACGCTTGGATTTCTTTTTCCGTGGCCGTGCAGCCCGGCTTCAAGTAGACGACCGCCTTGATCTCTTCGCCCAACTCAGCGTGCTTGACGCCGACCACCGCCGCTTCGGCCACGGCTGGATGTTCGTAAAGCAATTCCTCGATTTCGCGCGGATAGATATTGAACCCGCCTCGCAGAATCATGTCCTTCTTGCGTCCCACGATATACAAGTAGTCTTCCTCGTCGAGTTTGCCGATGTCGCCGGAATAGAACCAGCCGTTTTTCAAAATCTGTGCCGTTGCTTCGGGCTGCTTGTAGTAGCCTTTCATCACGTTGACACCGCGAATCAGAACTTCGCCCTCTTTGCCCGGCGGCAACGTATTTCCCTCGTCGTCCACGATCTTGATCTGGCAGCCCCAGATGGCTTTGCCGCACGAGCCGAATTTTGGCTTCACTGGGCCTTGGCTCCAGGTGGCCGTGGGCGAGGTCTCGGTCAGCCCATAGCCTTCCTGAATCGGGAAGTTGTAGTGCCGCTTCCAAGTGTCGAGCGTTTCCAGCGGAATCGGAGCGCCGCCGCTACCGCACATCCGTAGCGAACTAAGGTCGTACTTCGCTCTGTCCGGATGATTGAGCATTTGCAGATACATCGTGGGCACTGCCGCAAAATGGGTCACTTTGTCGCGATGAATCGTTTCCAGCGCCTTGCACGGATCGAAACGCGTCATCAGAGTCATCGTGCTGCCCAACGCCAGCACGGTGTTCATCACGCACGATTGGCCGAAGGAGTGGAACAACGGCAAGACGGCCATCCGGACTTCACCCGGTTGACGCGGCTCGCCGGTCAATTCCGGCAACACTCGGCATTGAAAGAACAGATTGAAATGCGAAAGTTCGGCGCCCTTGGGCTTGCCCGTGGTGCCGCTGGTATATCCGATCACCGCGGTGTCTTCGGGTGTCATCGCCACGATTTCGAATTCGGTCGAACCGGCGCGAACCAAATCGTCGAGATGATGCACGCCCGGATCGCTGATGGCTGGCGCTTCCTGGGGATAATCGACCAGGATCAGGTGCTTGCAAGTATCGACATTACGAAACGCCTCGAGCGCCTCGGTCAGATATTCGGTGCAGGCGATCAGTCCAATGGCCTCGCTGTCGCTCAGCAGAAACTCGATCTCGCGCGCTTTGTAGAGGATGTTGATCGGCACCACTACGCCGCCCGGCTTGAGAATGCCGAAGTACCCCACGACGAACTCGGGGATATTGGGCAACATCAGCAACATTTTTTGGCCGGCGTGCAGCCCAAGTTTCGTCAACGAGTTGGCAAGCTGGTTGGTGATGATTTCCAACTCGCCGTACGTCAACTGGCGATCATCGCAGATAACGGCAGTGCGATCGGGAAAGCGTTGCGCATTTTCCGACAACACGATAGCCAGGTTCAACATTGCGGTCGTCTCCTCGATCTACCCTGACTTTGGAAAGCGCCGGCAAGGTCTGCCGGACGTTCGAAGTTTTCTAGTGGATATAGAGTATCAGAGCGGCGCACGCTACGCTCGCCTGGCCCCAAGCCGCACGCATGGATTTGAGGAAGCCGCCTGAGACCTTGTGCCTTCTGGCACACTTTCTTACGCAAGGGCTTTCATACACAAGGGCCGAGCGAGTCGATCGGGTTAGTTCAGGCGAAAGGGCCTAACGACCGCTTTCGCCAACCCTTGGCTCCCGAAAAAATGGTCTGCCAAATCGCCCCGTCTCTTCCCACTGTGCCCTGGACGGTGTACATTCTACCGAACGGACGGTAGGCGCCAATCAGCCTGGGCGCTTTTTGGCGGAATGCAGGCCGATGGGGCCGGATTTTGTGCCCGGTGGCGGCCTTTAGCCGGGATGATTACCGGCAAGAAACCTACCAGCGGCCGAAGCACCTGCGTGCCGGCCAGCTCAGGGCAGGGCAGCGAGCGGACGCTTTTTTGGACCTGACACTCTTTTTGCTTCGCATCGGACAGTTGGTCCGACGCGTCGTCATGACTCATATACGGAGAAACGATCGATGAGAGAAGCCGTTGTAGTTGCCAGTTCGCGAACGCCGCTAGCCAAAAGTTTTCGCGGCTCGTTCAACTTGACCCGGCCGGACGATTTGGCGGCACATTGCATCGAGAACGTGCTCAAGAAAGTGCCCCAACTCGACGTGGCCGAAATTGAAGACGTTTACATGGGCTGCGCCAATCCTGAAGGAACACAGGGCATGAACGTGGCGCGCGTGGCCGCCATCCGTGCCGGTTTGCCTGTAACCGTGGCAGGTGCCACGGTGAATCGATTCTGCTCTTCGGGGTTGCAAGCGATCGCGCTGGCAGCGCATTTGGTGATCAATGAGGGTGTCGATGCGGCCCTGGGCGGCGGCGTCGAGAGCATCACGGCGATCGCGGGCCGCAAGGGCGAACCAAACCCCTGGGTTCAAGAACGCAAACCAGGCATTTACATGGTCATGGGCGACACGGCCGAGGTCGTGGCCAAGCGCTACAACATCAGTCGTCAGGCGCAAGACGAATACTCGTTATCCAGCCAACAGCGTACGGCTCGCGCCCAAGTCGAAGGCCTGTTGGACGAAGAGCTGGCGCCGATGAAAGTCACGCGCGGCATCCTCGACAAGAAAACGGGCGAAGTTGTCGGCAAGGAAGAGCACACGATTACAAAGGACGAGTGCAATCGGCCCGATACCACGCTCGAAGGCTTGCTGGCTTTGAAGCCCTACTTCGACCAAAAGAGCGGGCAGGGCAGCGTGACGGCCGGAAACGCTTCGCAAATGTCCGATGGAGCCTCGATGACCGTGGTGATGTCGCGAGAACGGGCCGAGAAGCTGGGCATCAAGCCGAAGCTCATCTTTCGCGGATTTCAAGCGGCAGGTTGTGAGCCGGACGAGATGGGCATTGGACCTGTGTTTGCCGTGCCCAAGCTCTTGAAGCGGAATGGACTGAAAGTCGAAGACATTGGGCTGTGGGAACTGAATGAGGCGTTTGCCGTTCAGGTGCTCTATTGCCGCGATCGTTTGGGCATCGATCCGGCGAAGTTGAATGTCAATGGCGGTTCGATCGCGATTGGCCACCCGTTTGGCATGACCGGCTCGCGGATGGTCGGCACGATTGCCAACGAAATGCTGCGACGCAAGATTCGTTATGGCGTGGTGACGATGTGCATCGGCGGCGGCCAGGGTGCCGCGGGTTTGTTCGAAGCGTGTTTATAGAGCGCCAGCAAGATGCGATGGTTCATTTCCCGAGCGCGTGATTGCTTGTTGGCGACTGCATTGTTGCCCGTTGTTGGCTGGCACTTGCAGGCGGCCGATGGCCCGAACACATTAGGAGCTACTGCGATGATGGTGTTGCGAACTCCGGACAAGCGGTTTGCCAACCTGCCGGGCTTTGCTTTCAAGCCGCACTATGTCGAAGTGCAAAACCAGTTGCGGATGCACTACATCGACGAAGGCCAGGGCGATCCGATTTTGTGCCTGCACGGCGAACCGTCGTGGTGCTTTTTGTATCGCAAGATGGTCCCCCCGCTGGCACAGCACGGACGCGTAATCGCGGTGGATCTGATCGGCTTCGGCCGCTCGGACAAGCCCGTGGGACGCGAGTCGTACACTTACGCCTTGCACCACGATGCACTTGCGTCGCTCATCAAGCAACTGGATTTGAAGCGGATCACACTGGTTTGTCAGGATTGGGGTGGCCTGCTTGGTTTGCCACTGGCGACCGAGATGCCCGATCGATTTGCTCGCCTCGTGATCATGAACACGGGCTTGCCAATCAGTGGAAAACCGCTCAGTCCGGCTTTCATGGCGTGGAAAGCTTTTGCCACGCGCTCCGACGATTTGCCGGTGGGACAAGTTTTGCAAAACGCCACGGTCAGTAATTTGGCGCCCGAAGTCGTGGCAGCCTACGACGCCCCCTACCCCGACAAAACGTATAAAGGCGGAGCGCTTCAATTTCCGAACCTGGTGCCGGTCTCGGAAGACGCCGAGGCTCTGCCCCACATGCGTAAAGCCGCCGAGTCGCTGAAATCGTGGCAAAAGCCGGCGCTCGTGATGTTTTCCGACAAAGACCCGGTCACGGCCGGAGGCGAAAAGTTTTTTCAGGCAGTCATTCCAACCGCCAGCCAGGAGCCGGAAATCACGATCCGCGATGCGGGCCATTTCCTGCAAGAAGACAAAGGCGAGGAAATCGCCGGCCACATAATCGATTTCTTGAAGCGGCGCCCGATTCCTTGACGCGCCTGCTCGGTCCGACGAGAACTAACAAAAACTAAACCAACAACAATATTGGTCAACCTAACACGAGGATAGACGCATGAGCGAATTAGTCACTCTGAGCAAAGACGGCGACGTAGCTGTCATTACGATCAACAATCCTCCCGTCAACGCGCTGAGCCCCGGAGTGCCCGAAGGCATCATGGCTTCGGTTCAGGCCGCGCAAAAAGACTCCAGCGTCAAGGCCATCGTGCTGATCGGCGGCGGCCGGACGTTCATAGCCGGAGCCGATATCAAGGAATTTGGAAAAATCACCTCAGGCCAAAAAGATCGTGGCGTCGGGTTGCACCCGGTATTGGAAGTGTTGGAAGATTGCCCGAAGCCGGTTGTGTGCGCCATTCATGGCACCGCGTTTGGCGGCGGCTTGGAAACGGCCATGGCCTGTCACTATCGCGTCGCCGCGCCGTCGGCCCTGGTTGGGCAGCCCGAGTGCAAGTTGGGCATTATTCCGGGCGCTGGCGGAACACAACGCTTGCCCCGTCTGGCCGGAGTAGCAGTGGCGGCCGAGATGTGCGCTTTTGGCGACCCGGTGGCCGCGCCAAAAGCCCTCGAAGCGGGCATTGTCGACAAGTTGATCGAAGGCGACTTGCTGACCGGCGCCGTGGCCTTTGCCCGCGAAATGTCCAGCAAGCCGCCCCGCAAAACGCGCGAGCAAAACGCGAAGATTTCGAACCAGGCCGAAGACGAGAAGGCGCTGGCCGCGGCTCGCGATGCCGTGAAAAAGCGATCGCGCGGTTTGCTGGCTCCGCGTAAAGCGATCGACGGAGTGGAAGCAGCCACGAAGCTATCGTTTGACAAGGGACTTGCCAAAGAGGCCGAGCTATTCCAGGAATGCCTCTTCTCCGATCAATCGAAAGCCCTGATACATGCCTTTTTCGGCGAACGGGCCGTGGCCAAAATCCCCGGCATTTCCAAGGATCTGCCGCTGATTCCGATCAAGCGAGCAGCTGTGATTGGCGGTGGCACGATGGGCGGCGGCATCACGATGAATTATGCCAACGCCGGGATTCCCGTGCTGTTCAAGGAAGTCTCGCAGGAAGCGCTCGATCGTGGTTTGTCGGTCATCAAGAAGAACTACTCCGCAACCGTGTCGAAAGGCCGCCTGACGCAAAAACAAATGGATGAGCGCATGGCCCTGATCGAGCCGGTACTGACTTATGACAAGTTCAAAGAGGCCGACATTGTCGTCGAGGCCGTGTTCGAGGAGATGGCGCTCAAGAAGAAAATCTTTGCCGATCTGGACAAGGTGACGCGACCGGATGCCATTTTGGCCAGCAATACTTCGACTTTGAATATCGATGAAATCGCCTCGGCGACTTCGCGGCCGGCTCAAGTGATCGGGCATCATTTTTTCAGCCCGGCCAACGTGATGCGCGTGATCGAGATCGTCCGCGGCAAACAATCGAGCGACCCCGTGATTGCCACTTCGATGGCCCTGGCCAAGCGGCTCAACAAGGTTGGCATTCTGGTGGGCAACTGCCGCGGCTTTTTGGGCAATCGGATGTTCCATCACTATCAGCGCGAGGCCCAATTCCTGTTGGAAGAGGGGGCGACCGTCGAACAGGTCGACGCCGTGCTCTATGACTATGGTATGGCGATGGGCCCGTTGGCCGTGGGCGATCTGGCCGGCCTGGACGTGAGCTGGCGGATTCGCAAGGAGTTCAAGCATCTGGACCCGGTTGGCATTCGCGTGCCGCTGGTCTCCGATCAACTCTGCGAAATCGGCCGCTACGGCCAAAAAACAAGTGCCGGTTGGTACAAGTATGAGCCGGGCAGCCGAGCCCCGATCGCCGACCCGCTGGTGCAGCAGAAAATCGAAGAAACCGCCGCCGCGGCAGGTATCAAGCGGCGCAAGATCTCGAACGAAGAGATTCTCGAACGCACGTTGTATTCGCTAGTGAACGAAGGCGCGAACATTCTTTCCGAGGGAATTGCTCTGCGAGCCGTCGATATCGACATGCTTTACATTCTAGGTTACGGCTATCCGGCGTTTCGCGGCGGGCCGATGTGGTATGCCGACACCGTGGGGCTCAAGAAGGTATACGACAAGATTTGCGAATTCGAGAAGCAACATGGTAGCCTGTGGGCCCCGGCGCCGCTGCTAAAGCAACTGGCCGAGAGCGGCAAGACGTTCGCCGATTTCGACAAGTCAAAGGGCGAATAAGCAGCCCTGCTAAGAAACCAACATCACGACAACTCCCTGGCGGCGCCGGTTTAGTTGGCGCCGCCAGGGTCTTATTTTCGAATCTTCAAGCGCCATGAAACTTTCCCCGATCGATCTGGATGGGCTGCCAGTCACCTACCGGCAGGAGATTCCCGAGCGGTATCGCGACGAGATGGGCCACATGAACGTCATGTGGTACACGCACTTGTTTGGCTGCGCGTTCGCGGGATTCGGAGAACGGTTCGGTTTCAACGAAGCCTATTTTCGCGCCAATCAGACAGGCAGCTTCGCGCTGGAAACGCACGTGCGCTATTTGTCCGAAGTACACGTTGGCAAACATGTCACCATCCGTAGTCGCGCAATTGGACGCAGCGCGAAGCGGATTCATTTCATGCACTTCATGACCATCGACGAGTCGGGCGCGCTGGCAGCCACGCAAGAGCACGTGGGCGCCCACATCGACATGAAGATCCGCCGCATGGCCCCCTTCCCCGCCGAGATTGCGGCCCGGTTCGACAAACTGGTCGAAGAGCAAAACCGACTCGGCTGGCAGGCGCCCGTCTGCGGCGCCATGCACCCGTGAGCCGCGGGCATCGTAATTTACGGCATTACTTACGGCGTCTCGAGCGGTTTTAGCTCGTAGCAGGCGATTTCCTCGTCATTTCGGGCGAAAAATCGGCCGTGGGCGATCACCGGGTGATTCCAGGTCTTGCCGACGACGGCTTGGAAACGCCCGAGCTCCTCGTGTTTCTCGGAATTAGTTGCAACCAACACGGCTTCGCCGGTTTCCGAGATCACCAGTAACAGCGGCTGGTCGGCCAGAAGTAGCACCTGCCCGTGACCGTAACGGCCGGCTTTCCAGCGGCGCTTGCCCGTCAGAACATCGGCGCAGCAAAAGATGCTTTCGTCAAACCCATAGACGAAACCGTCGGACACGACGAAATCGTTGTAAGCGGGTCGCATTGCTTTGGAGGCATAACCCTTTTCTGGCGTCCATGATTGCTCATCGTATTTGACGTCGACTCGGGTCAAGCCGAGGTCTTCGGAGCCAATCAGAAAACCGTTGACCTCGATTTGCCGGGGCTGCACGGTGCGCCACGCACCACCAGGCGCTTCGTATGTCCAGCGCAATGTTCCGGCGCCGGGATCGACGGCAATCAGGCTGGTATCGCTGAGGAACAGGACTTGTTCGTTGCCGCCGATCGATGCGAGCTGCGGCGAACTGTAGCTCATCGGGCCCGTTGCCGCGTTCCAGGCAGGTTCACCGCTGGCGGAGTGGTAGCCCAACAGTCCCTTATCGTTCGGTCCGCCGGCATAGACAATCACGATGCCCGAGGTGACCAACGGCGAGCTCGAAAAGCCCCACATCGGCAGCGGCGCTCCGGAGTCGTTGGCGATATTGCGCGACCATTTGGCTTTGCCGGTCGCGGCGTCAAGACAGTTCAAAATGCCCGTCGCCCCGAGCGAATAGATCGAACCGTCGGAAAACGTCGGCGTGGCGCGCGGCCCGGCGCCGGCCTGGCCGTCGGAAAAGCGGGCCGCGTCTTCGTGACTCCATATTTCTTGCCCGGTGGCGGCGTCGAGACAGACCACAACCTCGTTTTCACCCCGTTGCTCTTGCGTGAACAGCCTCTCGCCGATGATCACGACCGATGACCAGGCAGGACCAATTTTTTGCCGCCAAAGCTGTTTGGGCGGCGCCGCGTTCCAATCGGTGGCGATCTGCACGCCATGAACTTCACCCTGTCGGTTGGGCCCGCGAAATTCCGGCCAATCCCCCTCGCTGAGCACTAGCGCCGGGGGTGCA
>JAYVCO010000336.1:0-8496 GCA_043749935.1 Planctomycetia bacterium | reverse complement strand
GATGTCCATAGTACGTCGTTGGCCACTGGCTTTTCTCGGGATCCAGGTATTGAAAACCGTGTTGAATCCGACCATTGATCAACTCGCGCTTCGGGCCGTTATCGTCGTGGGGGTTCTCGTCGAGATTGACGTGCAACACGCCATAGAAATTTCGGGTGGTTTCGAGATTGGTTTCCAGGGCGGTGGATCTGGCTTTGAAACCACTGATTCCCCAGCCGAGGGCCAATGCCAGCGCCACGGTGAACCCGCCGCCGGCGACCCAACGTGCCTGTGCCCGGCCGATGGAACTGGTGGATCCGCGAAAGGTAGCGCAAAACGCCAACACGATGGTGGCGATCAGCGCGAGGTGATATTCCCAATAATCGCGCAGCACCATGGGAGCTACGATTGCCACCAGGATTCCGCCCACGGCGCCTCCGGCGGAAACCATCAGATAAAACAGCGTGGCATACTGCGGCGCCGGTTTGGCCCGCACCAACTCGCCGTGACAGACCATGCAGCACACCCAAAGCGTGAAGGAATAGATCGCAAGTTGCGTCCACATATTGAGTGCCGTGCCTTGAAACATCGCATAGCAAGCGGCCAACACCGAAATGGTCAACAGCACCAAGAACAAGTTATGGTGATACCAGCGTTCATGATCGAAGCAAAAAATGAACGTGATCAAGTAAATTGCCAGCGGCAGAACCCAAAGAAAGGGCACGGCAGAAATCTCCTGGCACAACTGATTCGTCGTGGCCAAGAGCATCACCGAACCGCAAGCCGCCAGTGAGAGCCACAAGAGAATGTCGCGCCACGTGGGCTTGCCGCCCTGTCGTTCCTGGGCCTCTGGAGAACCAGGCTCCACGACAAGCGCGTGTGCCGGTTTCGTGAACTGCAGCGCACACCACCCGCACATGACCACAAACAGAGCGTAGCCGATCGACCAGCCCCAGATTTGGGTTTGCAACTTCAATGCAGGTTCAAACGCAAAAGGATAACTGAGCAGAGCCAACAGCGAGCCGACATTGGACAGCGAATAGAGCCGATAGGGCGGATGCCCTGTTTCGCGACGATAACTTTCTTGCAGAAGCGGACCAGTAGTGGACAGCAAGAAATAGGGCAAGCCAATGGTCACTGCCAGCAGAGCCAGGATTTGACCGATGGGCATCTCTTCCGTGTGTTGCTTCCAAAAAACGGGATTGGGGCCAATCGGCAAAAAGGCTAGCGACGCGATCAACAAACTCAAGTGACAAATCATCTGCGCGCGTTGCGACAACTTGCTCGTGATGAAATGCGCATAGCTATAGCCGGCCAACAGTGCGACCTGGAAGAAGAGCATGCAAGTGGTCCACACGGCCGGACTGCCGCCAAACCACGGGAGAATGAACTTGCCTATCAGTGGCTGTACTTGAAACAGTAGAAATGCGCTCAGGAAAATCGTGATTGCGTAGCGTGCCATGAGGACTCTTGAGGCTGAGGAACGACAAATCGCCAGGGAATTCTGATAGCCTACCACACACCCCAAAGTCTCCGCGAGGAGGGTTGTCGTGTCGAATAACGCGATTGGACCGAACAAATTGGGATTTTCGGTAACCGTGGCCCCAGCTAGTTTGGGTTTTCCAGCTTCCAGGCTAGCATGGATCGGCGAAGGGTCAAAAACCGTAGCGGCAGCGCCGGCCGTGGCCGTGCTGTACGAACGCTCGAATGAAAGGCAGCGCAGATTCTGGTGAAGCGAACCGTAGAGCAACTCCGTCGCGATGCGCTCGAGATCTGGCGGGCAGGCCTCAATGCCGTGCAATCCGAAAACCTGGTGCGGCAAAGTATCCATTGCGAAGACCAGCAGCTGGCCATCGGCGACGCCTCGATCGATCTGAGACAGGTCCGGCGGATCGTCGTGGTCGGGGCAGGCAAAGCCGGCGCCGGAATGGCAGCGGCTGTCGAACAGGCATTGGGTGAAAGTCTGATGTCCGAGAAGCAGCTCACGGGCTGGGTCAACGTACCGGCCGATTGCGTGCGTCCGCTGACGCGCATTCATCTGCATCCTGCTCGGCCCGCGGGCGTCAACGAACCGACTGCCGGCGGGGTCGATGGCGCGCGAGAGATATTGCGACTGGTTCGCTCGCTCGGCACGGATGATTTGTGCATCGCGCTCATCTCCGGTGGCGGCTCGGCGCTCTTGCCGCTTCCGATCGAGGGAGTTTCGCTGGATGACAAACTGGCGGTTACGCGATTTTTGAGCGCCGCGGGCGCACCGATCGAAGAACTTAATGCAGTACGCAAGCAACTCAGCCAAATCAAAGGAGGTAACCTGGCTCGTGCGTGTGCTGCCGGTTGGCTCGTTACGCTAATCATTTCAGACGTTTTGGGAGATCCGCTCGACGTGATTGCCTCCGGGCCGACCGTCGAAGACACCTCCACCGCCGAGGCGGCCATTGAAATACTTGATCGATACGGCGCGCGCTCCGCGGGAATCTCCGAGCGAGTGTTCGATGCGCTGCAAAGCCGGCATCACGATCCGATCCAACCAATTCGTTGTCATGTGTCCAATCTGGTGATTGGCAACAATGCGGTCGCCGTGAATGCCGCGCGCCTCGAAGCCGAGCGATTAGGCTATATGCCTCGCGTCGAGTTGGCTAAATCCTCGGAAGGCCCAGCCGAAGATGTCGGGCACAATCTGGCGTTGGCGGCCGAACAAATGCGAGTCGGCCCCGGGCCCGATTGCCTGATCGGCGGTGGCGAACCGACGGTTAGACTTGTCGAGCCAGCGCAGCGTGGCCTCGGAGGGCGCAATCAGCAGTTGGTCTTGGCGGCCGTCGAACGACTCGCCGCCGATGGCACCAGTGGCATCTTGATACTCTCGGGCGGAACCGATGGCGAGGATGGACCGACGGATGCCGCAGGCGCGTGGGCCGATGCTGACATCATTGAAGACGCGAAACGCCGGCAACTGGATCCAGCCGATTATCTTCGGCGTAACGACGCCTATCACTGGTTCGATCCGCTCGGTTCGCTCATCAAGACGGGACCGACGCACACCAATGTCTGCGACGTCCGGGTCGTGCTTGTCGACCGCATGGAACGAGGCGAGTTGTAAGTTTCTTAGAGCGGCGCCGATCTTTGTCGAGTTGCGCGCCATGCCTGAGCGAATCCGGTGGCAAGGATCAGCGCACCCAGCAAAAACGGAGCGCCGGGTAATTGCCACTCGTGACGGTCATCAATGAAAGTCGCAAACGAGGCGGTGAACAAACCGGGACCGATCATGTGAGCCACGCCCTGCAACGCCGCGATCGCTCCTTGCAGGCGTCCCTGCTCGGACGGATCGACTTCGCGGGTCATCAACGATTGGGCCGAAGGTCCAGTGAACCCCCAGAGTGCTAACAGCGGAATCCCCACGCAGAATAGTACACCTGTTGGCGCCAGGCCGAAAAGAGTAAATCCCGACATCCCGAAAACCAATCCCAACAGCAGGCTGCGACGCTCACCCAGCCCAGCGACGACCCTTCCCACGAGTCCTGCTTGCACTAGAGCACTGCAGACGCCCAGCCCCGCCAGGGTCAGCCCTACGGTCCGCGTGTCCCAGGCGTAGCGGTAATTCGTATAGAGCACCCACATGTTCGGCAGGCATTCGTGCGCGACGCTCGAAAGGAACATCACGCCCGCAATCCCCAGCACTTGAGGATTCCGACGCAATAGCACGAGCGCGCCAACCGGGTTGGCACGTCGCCATTGGAAAGTACCGCGGCGCTCTGGCGGCAAAGACTCGGGCAGAATGATCAGCCCGTAAAACGCGTTGGCCAGGCTGAGCCCCGCGGCAATCCAAAACGGCAGCCGCGGATCGGCGTCGCCCAGCAAACCGCCAAACGCCGGACCGATGACGAATCCCAATCCGAAGGCCGCGCCCAGCAACCCAAAGTTCGCCGCGCGTTTTTCCGGAGGAGTCACGTCGGCAATGTAAGCCATCGGAATACTGAAGCTGGCCGCGCAGATGCCCGAGATCATGCGGCCTATAAGCAGCCAGAACACGGAAGGCGCAAGCGCCATCACGATGTAATCCAGGCCGAGTCCCAAATTGGAGAGCAAAATGGCCGGCCGACGCCCGAAGCGATCCGAAATCGCGCCCAAAAACGGAGCAAACAGAAACTGCATGGCAGCGAACACGGTGCCGAACACGCCGTAAATCGCCGCGGCGTGGGCGCTGTCCCCTCCCTCGAACCCAAGCACCAGCTTGGGCAGCACCGGCGTGATGATGCCCAGCGCCACCATGTCGAGCACGACCGTGACGAAGATAAACGCCAACGCCGCTCGACGCGGAGTTGTGCCGGGAGTGGCTTGTTGCATGAGATCGGTAGCGCGAGCGATTGGCGAGTGGGAACCGCAGTATCAATCTAGTGACCACCGCGTCGCTTGTGCAATGCGCCTACGTCAAATCCCCGAGTTAGAGCTGGGGAACTGCGTAAGAGCCTCGGCAGCCTTGTCTCAATCCCACCACCAACGACCTTCGGGCAATTCGCCCAGGCCGATCGACTCGCGGATTTCCGAGATCTTGCCATCCTCGTCGGGCAACACGTTCTGGGTGGCCAGCGCGGTTCGCGGATGGATCGTTACGCCGCCACCGACGGGCGTCATCAATTGGTTGCCCTTCCACACGGCCGTGCAGACAGTCTCGACCTGTAGCGGCGTGTTGTAGGTTTGCACATCGAGTGCTCGCGGGTCGTTGAACGTGGCGGCTTGCCAGCCGGCTTGCGAGTAGAAATCTTGCTGATGAATGAACGCAGCCGCGATCGTCAGGTCGATCACGTTGCGCATTTCCGCGAACACCGGCACTCGGGTCGCCAGTTCGGCATATTTCGCGGTAAAAGATTTGGTGAACAAGTCGCTGGCCTTGTTCGCTTTGCCGCTCACGCTGCGGCTACCGTCCTTGTTGACGATCTGGTCTTCCGAGACGAGCTTCACCAAGTCGCCCACGAGCTCCATTCCCAAGCGATCGGCCGCTACCCGCACACTGTTATAATCGGGAATAAAGAACCATCGTTGCAACGCACTTCGATTGCTGCTGGGCGTGGCGCGATCGACATAGCTAACCATCCGCACGGGCGGTTTTTCCAAGCCGATGCCGATCAATTTCATCCGATAATCACATTCAAGCAGCACCTGTGCCAAGTGCGTATTGGGGGCGACGCCTCCCACGCGAATGTTCTGCATGCCCAGGCTGGTGCGCAAGCCGTTGACGATTGTTTCCGTATCGCCCGGATTGATCGTCGAGCCGACGCTGTGCAAGAATTGCTGCATCCGGTTCAGCCCTTCGGGCGTGGGATCGATCGAGCAGAGAATAACCGGAGCCTGCCGTTCGCCGGGCGCGAATGCTCGCAAAGCGACGATCAAGTCTTGAAGTTGTAGCGACGGACGACCGCTCTCGATGCCACACACGCGGCCCGACGGATCGGCGGCCCAGCCCTCGGCGGGACCGGCCAGCACGATATCCTTGGTATCGGGATAGTAAAACAGGTAGCGGACGCGAGTGAGCCCCGCCAGAAATTGCATTTCGTCCGTCGGTGGGGTGTTCTTATCGAGCTGTGCCCGCACGGCGGCTTCCAGCCGATTGAGAGACACCTTGCGCAGCTTGCTAGGCTTGACAACTAGAGGATTCAGTTGTGCCCGAGCCTCGGCCACACGCTTTTTAATGAGCTGCCCATTTGGATCGGCTAAATGCTGTAGCCGCAAGACACCCGCGGCATCGACCATGACGCCATTGGCACCGCTGGTGCCGATGCCGCCGGTCGTTCCGCCTGTCGCGCCTCCGGTTGCGCCGCCGGCGCCACCGGCACCGCCGATACAGCCGCGACTTTGGCGAATGGCCTTTGGACCGATGCCTACATTCAGAAGAAACACCAGGAGAAAAATCAGCAACAGCGAACCGAAATCAAAGCGGCAACGCATGTCCAGGGCTCTCCAGCGAAAAGAAGTGTTCCGGATACGCTTCCACCCCACGTTTGAAAAGCAAACAGGGGTGGAAGCGTTCTATTGGACGAAATTAACGGGCGAAATGCCTCCCGCAAAGACTCTCTTGATCTTAATTGGGCAATCTAGGTAAAGCAACTAATTCGCCCGCCGCGGCCCAGGCTTCTTAGATGAAAGTCGCCTCAATTCCGCGAAAAGGCACTCAATTTGACGGCCGGCCTAGCGATGGGCCAGCGCTCGTCCGTGGCCATTGGTCCGTGCCGGATTGTTGCTCGGTTTGGGGGGGGCCGCTACGAGCCTCACGTTTCCAGGTCCTAGTAGGGCGTCTACCCGCTGACGCATTTCAGCGTTCAGGTCGATGCGCATGCCCGCGCTTTTCAGATAAGCCCGGCTGCCATCGGCCAGGCAGATGACCAATTGCAATTCGCAACTGCCCGGATAACCGCGCAGGATTTCATGGAGTTGTTCCAACCCTCGTTCCGAGTGTTGCTCTTCGCTCACGCGGATCACGATCCCTCTGGTGAAGCGAGAAGTTAACTCCGAGAAAGGTATCAGCTCGTTGACGATCAGATTGGCTTCTTCGCTACCCGGCCGCCTGTCCACCGCGCCGCGCACGACGAGCGCCGCGTCGGCCTGAACCAGGTGTCCATGGTTGGCAAATTCTTCCGGCCAAAGGATGCACCGCACGGCCCCGTTCAAGTCCTCGAGATCGAACATCGCATATTTCGTGTTCGTGCTGCCCGCACGGGCATTCTTTGTCTGCGAAAACTTGATCGACGAGATCATGCCGCCCATCACCACTTCCGATCGATGCGGCACGCCAGCAATTTCGGTCGTGTTGTGAGTGCAATACGTCGCCAGCGTTTTTTCGTGCTCCGCCAGCGGATGGCTGGTGAGATAAAAACCCAGCACCTCTTTCTCCGCCGCCAACTTCTCGCGCTCTTCCCATTCGGGCACGTCGGGTAGACTGGCCGCAGAGCGAGGGTCTTTCGCTTCTTCCTCGATGGCATCGAACAGGCCTTTTTGGCCGCTGCGCCGATCGGCGTGCAAGGAGACGCCGGCCTGGATAGCGCGCTCGAGAACCGCCATGTTCTGCGATCGTCTGGCGGCTGACGAGTCGAATGCGCCTGCTTTGATGAGCGCCTCGATCGTGGCGCGACCCACTTGCGAAGGATCCACCCGTTCGCAGAAATCAAACAGATTGCGGAAGGGTCCGCCGGCCCGCCTTGCCGCGGTTAGGGCCGCCACGGCCGATTGGCCGCAGCCTTTGATGGCGCACAACCCCACGTAGATTTTGCCTTCGGCCACGGTGAAATCGGCTTCCGAGCGGTTCACGTCTGGTGGCACGACGTCGATGTTCATCCGGCGGCAATCTTCCAAATGCTCGACCAAGGAATCCTTCTTCTTGAAGTTCCGTGCGTCGATATCGCCCGAGAGCAAAGCCGCCATGAATTCGACCGAGTAGTGGGCTTTCAGGTAGGCGGTCATGTAGGCGATCAAGGCATACGCCGTCGAATGACTCTTGTTAAAGCCGTAGCCGGCAAATTTTTCGATCATTTCGAACAATTCGACCGCCTTTTTCGCCTCCAGTCCTTTGGCGCTGGCACCGGCCACGAACTCTTCGCGATACTTCGCGATCAGCGGCAGCTTCTTCTTGCTGATGGCTTTGATGCAAGTGTAGGCGTTGGGCAGTTCGATACCGCCCAGGCGATTCAGGATGCGCATCACCTGCTCCTGATAGACCATCACTCCATGCGTCTCTTCCAGAATGTCTTTCATCACCGGGTGCGGATAGACAGCCGGCTTACGGCCATGCTTCACTTGCACATAGTCATCGACCATCCCGCCCTCGAGCGGGCCGGGGCGATAGAGCGCGTTGGTGGCAATGATGTCGCGAAAGTGGTCGGGCTTCATCTTCTGCAACAAATCGCGGATGCCACCACTTTCGAGTTGGAAGATGCCCTTGGTTTCTCCACGACACAACAGCGAGAAGGTCTCCTTGTCGTCGAGCGGAAACTTATAGGGATCGACCCGCCGGCCTGTGGTCTGCTCGATCAGGTCGACGGCCTTGGCCAGAATCGTCAAGTTGCGCAGGCCCAGAAAATCCATTTTCAAAAGGCCGGCCGCTTCGACGTCTCCCATCGCCCATTGCGTGATGATTTCCTCTTTGCCCTGTACCCGGCCCAGCGGCACATACTCGACCAACGGTTGATCGGCGATGACCACGGCCGCCGCGTGCGTGCCAACATTGCGCGCGAGTCCTTCGATCTTCATCGCCAGGTGCAATAATTCCCGCACCTCGGTGTCGCTTTCGAACGCGTTTTTCAATTCGGTGCTGGCGGCAATCGCGTCGGGCAGCTTGATGTTCAGCTCGTCGGGCACCATGGCCACGATCGCGTCGACGCGCGGAATCGGCCAGCCCAGCGCGCGGCCTACGTCGCGAATGGCCGCCCGCGCGGCCAGCGTGCCGAACGTGCCGATTTGCGCCACGTTGGCCTCGCCGTACTTGTCCTTGACGTACTGAATCACGTCGCCGCGGCGATCCTTGCAAAAATC
>JAYVCO010000335.1:0-5513 GCA_043749935.1 Planctomycetia bacterium | reverse complement strand
AACACGAACGCGTATTGCTCTTTGCTGACCGTCCGCCCCAATCGCGGACCGATCACGGAGTCGTAGTGCCGGCCTGTGGCGTTGATGGCATCGATGAATTGCGGCAGGATGTCTTGCTTCGAGCGGATTTCTTGAATGGCGACAATGTCGAAATGGCGAATGATTTCCGCCAACAGCGAGCGAACTCGCGGGTCGGCAAGCTTCTTTTCGCCAAACACCTGGATGTTGAACGAACAGATGCGGATGGTGCCGCCTTGTCGTTGGACGCGCGGGGCAACCACACCGGCCTCTTGATAGTCACTGGCGCCTTCTCCCTCGCGGGGAGCCAACGAGACCTGCTCCAGGCCTTGGATTTGGTAGTTCTGAAAGAACAACCAGGCCGCAGTCAAACCGATTGACGCGGCCGCGAGAAACAGGAATTTGCGCATGCGCCCCTCCGTGGGCATGAAGCCATGCGACGGCGCGTCCACATCCTTGCGGACCGGTCTGAAAACATGGCCAGTTTGGGTCGCGTAGGATAGCTCAAGCCGGATGCCGGTTCCAGGGCAGTTTCCGGCCAGTGCAAGCAGCGCCGAATGAAGTGCTAGCGGCGAGCTTCGCGAACCAGATGGCGCAATTCAGGCACGATGATGCGCTCGACCGCCAGGCGCACAGCAGCCGGAGAACCGGGCATGGTCATCACCACGGTGCGCGCCATCAGTCCCGCGACGGCTCGGCTGAGCATTGCCGCAGGGCCAATTTCTTGATGGCTGAGCATGCGAAACAGCTCGCCATAACCGGGTAGCGATTTGGTGATCAGCGAGCTGACGGTCTCGAACGTCTGGTCCCGGCTGCTCAGGCCCGTGCCGCCGGTCAGCAGCACCGCGTCGATTTCGGTGGCATCGCGAAACCGCTCCAACAGCGGCCGCATGCGGGCCGGCTCATCGGGAATGATTTCTCGCGCCGAGACGTCGAACCCCCCCTGCACGAGCAATTCGACCAACAGGTCGCCGCCAGAATCCGTCTCGGGGGTCCGGCTGTCGCTCACCGTGACCACCGCGCATCGCACGGCCTCGGGCGACGTGGCTCGATGTTCGGCGGAAACCTGGCTCATTTCAACTGCCTCACAATAGGAAAAACCCGTAGACTTATACCCAGATCGTTCGCGAATTCGCTACCCGGGACCAGGTCAAGTATACTGAATTTCGAGGGCTGCCTCGCTTTTCGCGTTCTGGAGCGGACAGCGGTTTAAGCCATTTTTTGCGTGGAAACCAGTCACTTGCAACATTCTCGCCAGATCTTTGTTCTCGCGATGGCCCTGGCCGGCTTGAGCGCTATCGTCGGCCGGGCCGATGTCTTTCTGCTCCACAACGGCGGGCAAGTGCGTGGAGATCTGGTCAATCGCGAACAGTCGCCGCGCAAAACCTACGTGATCAAGACCCCAGCTGGCGGACAGGTCACGCTCGAAGCCGAGCAAGTCAAAGAGGTGAAGAAGCAGACACTCGTCGAAATGAAGTACGACCAGATTCGCGACAGCTATCCTGATACGCTCGAGGGGCAATGGGAGCTGGCCGAATGGTGCATGGAAAACCGGCTGCCAAAACAGCGCAAGACGCACTTGGAACGGGTCGTCGAATTGGATCCCGAGCACGCCGCGGCACGCCGGGCATTGGGGTACAGCCATATCCAAGGGCGTTGGGTCACTCAAGAAAAGCAGATGACCGAAAATGGCTATGTCCGCTACAAGAATACCTGGGTCCTGCCTCAGGAAGTCGAGATCAAAGAGCAAGAACGCAAGGAACGGCTGGCTCAACTCGAATGGAGCGCGAAGCTAAAGCGTTGGCATGCCTGGTTGAACACCGATAAAGCTGACGTTGCTCAGGCCAACATCAAAGCAATTAACGATCCATTCGCAGCCCACCCGCTCGCCAAGCTATTCAATAGCCCCAAACAAGATTCTCGCCCCGTCCGGCTGCTCTACGTCGAGGCTCTCGGCCGGCTCGATGCGAATGCGGGAATGGACGCATTGGTCAGCGCCTCGCTCTATGACGGCGACGAAGAGATTCGCTTGGCCTCGCTCGACCAGGTCGCGGCGCATAAGTATCGGCCGGCCATCGGCAAATACGTCCAAGAGCTCAAGAGCAAAGACAACGCGGTGATCAATCGGGCGGCGGTCGGACTGCGGCAAATGAAAGACCCGAGCGCCGTCGGCCCCCTGATCGATGCCCTGGTGACGACCCACACGTTGGTCATCGACCAGGGACAGTCTGGCCAAACCCAGGCTGCTTTCGGCACAGGGGCGAATTCCGGCGGGGGTTCGTTTAACTTCGGCGGCGGCGGCCCGAAGATCATCAAACAGCCGTACGAGAACCGCGAAGTGCTACAAGCCCTGGTCGATCTGACCGGCGGCGTCAGCTTCAACTTCGATCGCAGCGCCTGGAAGTATTGGTACGCGGCCCAAAAGAAGCCGCAAAGCCTCGACGCTCGTCGCGACAGCCAGTCGAAATAGATCTTCGCGAGCAGGATGCCTGGCATGGCAAAACCCACGGTCGCTATCTTGGGCGCGAGCACGGACCGCTCAAAATTCGGCAACAAATCAGTCCGAGCGCATCTGCAAGCCGGATATGACGTGTTTCCGGTCAATCCCAAGGGGGGCCAGATCGAGGGCCTCGTCGTCTCTCGCACGCTCGCCGATGTGCCGGTCGAGCACTTGGATCGAGTGAGCGTTTATCTTCCGCCCGCCGTGGGCCTTGGCGCGCTCGATGAAATCGCGGCGAAAGGCTGCGACGAACTGTGGCTGAATCCTGGCAGTGAGAGCCAGGAAATCCTAGCGAAAGCGCGCCAGCTCAAGCTCAAAACAATTGCCGATTGCAGCATTGTCGACCTGGGGCTCAGCCCGTCGCAATTCCCTGGGTAACTTCGGCCGGTTCGGTCGAGGGCTGCCGATTTCGCCACAGGCCCATTTTCATGAAGGGCCAGTTCAGGCCGCTTGTTCGGCGCCGGCCAGATTGGCGCGCCGCTTGGGAAACCACCCTTCGCCCAATACGGACAGGGCCACGCGATCTTCCAGATTCGGTCGGAAGATGGTCAGCAAGACCAACGGCAGATACCAGGCCATGTAGAGCCCGCCGCCGTGCGGGTGCCAAAACTGCGTGGCCAGCATCACCGCCGCCGAGCAGCTCATGAGCGTGCCCAGGTTCTTCTGCGCCGGCCACAATGCCAGGCTGATCGAGAAGGCCAGCAAGGCCACCAAGACGGGATAGCGATAAACCGGGTCAATAATGTCGAAGCTCCAAAAGCCTTCGATGTCTTGCGGCGAGAGGCTCGTCCAGCCGAACATCTGTTGAACTTGCGACCAGAACCCAGCCAGGCTGTCCGAGGTGAAAGCCAGCGAGGCGACCAGCACGGCCAACGTCGACGCCACGCCCAGCGAAAACCGCAGCAGTCCACGTTGCCAATAAAACCCTAGCCACAAAGGCAGCAGGAACGCGGGGTAATAGATGACGCCAATGGCCAGCCCCATCAACATGCCTGAGATCAACGGCTTGCGATACGCTTCCACCGCCCAAACCAAGAGTGCTGCCGGCAACACGTGATCCACGCGGCCGGTGAGTTGCGCCGTGTAAGGCAACAGCAGATAGAGCGTGGCCGCGGCAATTCCGGCCCGGATATTGTCGAAGTGGCGATAGCCAATCAGCACCATTCCGATCACCACGGCCAGATGCGCCAAGATAGCCATGACCCGTGCAGTCGCCCGGTGTACCACGTCGCGCCGCAGATCGGTCTCTTGCGGCGTCTGCCGGGCCGTGTCTTCGATCAACAGCATTTGGGTGGGAATGCTGGGCAGCAAGTACAACAGCGGATAGCCGGGGCCGTGCGTGGTCAGGCTCTTGTCGTCGGGCTGCGAGCTTTGCCGTGATTGGACCTGGTCGGCACCCTTGGCACCTGCCAGATCGTCGGGCGTGACTTTGCTGTTGACCACGTTGGCCATCAGAAAGACCCACAGCGACACGCACATGAACGTCATGGCCCCGACCGACAGGTTCGGCTCCAAAAGTGGGCGGCGAACCATCATCGGGTCGAGCAGCAAGCGGATCATGAAGATGCCGCTGGTCGCAAATAGCCAAATGTAGCCAGCCTGTTCGATGTCCCGGCTCTCATTCGCCAGGCCATACTCCACCACCAACAGGCCCGGGGCGAGGAGAATCAGGCCCATCAAATCCAGATTCCGCACGCTCCAAAAGCGGCTGAATTTGAAAAACAAACCGATCGCCATCAACGACGACACATAGACCCAAGTCGTCGGATCGATCTTATGATAGTGAAAAAGAATGTCGCTCATGCGTCTCGCGCGCTGCCGAAGAGCTCGCGGCAAAGAGCCCCCGAGCCAGTTATTCTGGCCAGTTTCCGCCTAGCTACAGCATGCAGCCTTCCCTGGCGCAATTTGAAGGATAAGGAATCTGCCCAGTTTTGCAAGATAAGCGCACCGAGGCCCCATGCGTCGGATGTCAACCAAAAAATGGCTGGCTGGGGATTTTTGCCGCGAAAAAACGCTAGCAGCCTGTCGAATTATTCGACGGGATGCGACATCGCATGGATGCGATGACAAAATAACGACGCAAGTCGCTATTTTGCGAGTCGTGCGGAGCTTAGCTCCGCACTTGGCGAGGTTGGAAAATGCACGACGGCATTTTTCAACAGACTTCTAGTGCTGCAAACGCTCGCGGGCCTCGTCGGCCCAGGGGCTATTGGGGGCCAGCCGCAAAAACGACTCCCAGTGGGCCTCCGCCTCATCGGGCCGGCCGACCTCATCCAGAATGCGCCCCAGGTGATAATGCACGTCCGGGTAGCCTTCGTGATACACGAGCGCCCCCTGATAGGCGGAAATTGCCAGTTCGTGTTCGCCCATTTCCGCCAGCACGCAACCTAAATTAGCCCGGGCCTCGACATAATCCTCATCGAGCTCGATCGCCATGAAGTAGCGCTCGCGCGCCGCCGGCAAGTCTTGGACCTGATAGAGCAATTCGGCCAGCAGAAAGCAGATCTCCGCGCTGGGGCCGCCGGCCGCCAGGGCCGCGCGATACATTTCGATGGCGGCTTCCAACTCCCCTTCCTCTTCCAGTTGCCCGGCAAGTTGCAACATCTCGGTCGGAGTGGCGGGCGGGCGCTCGTCGCGATCGAAGGCCAGAATCGCGGAAGAGAAAGCCACGCTCGAGGGAATCGCTTGCCGGTCTTCCTCGGCGACCGCTCCGAAGTCGAACCGCCGCTGCCCACCTGGCTCGACGACGCCGTCGCCTTGTCGAAACAGCAGGTGCTTGCCTTCAACGATGATCGACAGTTGGGCCAGTGGCCGTTTCACGCCCGGCAAATACCGGGCAAGGGCCGCCAACTTCTTTTCCAGAGTCGCGGCCGACATTCCGGACCGCAATAGTTCAGTCAAACGGCGCGCCGTGGCGACTTCCTGGAAATCATAGTAGGGCAAGTGCCGCACTTCGCGCACCGGCACGATCCACCCTCGCCGCTGCCAGTGCCGA
>JAYVCO010000334.1:0-3277 GCA_043749935.1 Planctomycetia bacterium | reverse complement strand
CGCTTTCTTGCGACGAATACCTTACAAAATCGAAGTCGACGACCCGACCGAGGACGAGTTTCGCGAACTATTCAAGATGATGGCGCCAAAGCTCGGTTTCCAATACGACGACGCGGTCGTGACCTACGTCATCGAGAAGTATTACCGGGCCGTGGGCCGGGGGATGCGCTGTTGCCAGCCTCGCGATCTGTTGATGCAGGCGCGCAATATGTGTTTGTACGAGGCCACCACGCTCGAGCTTACCTGCGAGGCCATGGACTTCGCGGTTGAAAACTATTTTGCCGTGCTCTAATTCGACGGGCTGCTAAAGCGTCAGTCGGTCGCGCCGGCAGGTTGAAAGAACCGCACCGTTTTGGCCAGGCCGTCGAACAGGTAGCGGGCCGAAGTGTAATGCCCGGCGTCCCACCATACGATTTCCGGCTCCCCAAACGCGTGCCACAATGCATCGGTGCATGCGCGGGGAATGACTTCATCCTGCCGCGCATTCAACATGAGTATCCTGCGGCCCGTCACCGGTTTGGCGTACGTCACCGGATCGACAACTCGCAGCATGGCAAACAGCGATTCCTTGCTGCCGCCGGTTTCGATCCAGTGTTTGCGAAGCGGAGCCAATTCGGCTGAAGTCCAAGCCACCTCGCCCATATCGCCGCCGGCCAACAGCAAACAGACTTTGGCAAATCGAGGCTCGATGCTGGCCGCCAGCGCAGCGGTGATGCCGCCCAGGCTAATGCCCATGATGCCCAATTGCTGGCGATCGATTTCCTCTTGCGCCGCGAGCCAGGCGGCGGCCTGTCGAATGTCGAGTACGGCCTGCGTCATGCCGGCCACGGTCTCACGCGGATCGACCGATACCATCCGCGTTGGCGAATCCGGCTGTCGCCGTTCTCCGTAATACGGCATCTTCAGAAACAATGCCGCCACGCCTTTGGAAGCCAGGGCTCGGCAGAAAAGCCGCGCTAAATCAAAATCGCCCCCGAGAATGTGTAGCACGATCACGCCCGGCACTTTGCCCGCGGACGTCGGGCAGAAGTACTCGCAATGCACGGTGTTGTTGTTGGCATGCGGAGTAACCAACGGCGAGGGGAACGTGACCGCGGATAATCGCAGATTCTTGGACGACGTCGGACGCGTCTGCTCGCGGAATGCAAACGAGTGGCGGGCGAGCTGAAACTGTCCGGGCAGATTCGCCTCGTCAGTCGAAGGAAGAAACTCGGCCGTTCCAGTGCGAGGCTGCGCCTGCTCTGCCGCCACGGACCACGTGCAGAGCCCAGTCGCGATTAGAGTGAACAACAGCCTGCAAATATGAGCGAAACGCATGCGAGTATTCTCCGGGCATAGTCCACCTGGACAGCCAACTTTGTAGGCTTGCGGTATGGATTGGGCAAGATGAACTTAAAACGACGGTTTCTGGCTACACAATCGCGTGAGGTATAATTCAAGGTTGGAACGGTGCGCGCACTGTGTGCCATGTCGCGCAAGGGAACAAAATCTCGACGTCTTCAAGGGGTGTGTCGATGCGGAAGGTGTTGCTGCTAGGTGCCGGAAAAATCGGCCGCATGATTGCCCGGTTTCTCGTCAACAGCAACGACTATGACGTGCTGGTGGGCGATACCGATGCGGCTTCGCTCGAGCGTATCCGCGGACAAAGCCCGGTTGAGACTGTTTTGTTGGACGCCTCGAACGCGCGACAGATCGTCGCGGCCATGCGCGGGCGTCAGGCCGTGATCTCGGCGCTCAATTACGTCAACAATCCTCTAGTGGCTCAGTCGGCGCTCGAGGAGGGGCTTAGCTATTTTGACCTCACGGAAGACATCGACACGACCCGTCGGGTCAAGGAGATCGCCAAGTCGGCCAGGCCGGGTCAGATTTTCATGCCCCAATGCGGACTGGCCCCCGGCTTCGTCTCGATCGTCGCGCAGCACTTGACCGAGGCCTTCGAGTCGATCGACACCGTCTATATGCGGGTTGGCGCCTTGCCGCAATTTCCGTCGAACTCGCTGGCCTACAATCTCACCTGGTCGACCGATGGCTTGATCAACGAATACTGCAACGCTTGTGAAGCAATTCACGAAGGACGACTCATCCACGTGTTGCCGCTACAAGGCATCGAGCACTTCTCGCTCGACGGCGTACGGTACGAAGCTTTCAACACATCCGGAGGGCTGGGCACGCTCTGCGATACGCTCGAGAATCGCGTGCGGGAATTGAACTACAAGACGATCCGGTATCAGGGCCATCGCGACTTGATGTCATTCCTGGTTCACGATCTGCGGCTCTATGAGCGGCGCGAGACTCTCAAGGACATCTTGGAGTACGCGATCCCCGTGACGTTTCAAGACGTGGTCGTGATCTTTTGCACTGCCTCGGGCCAGCGAAACGGACAATTAGTGCAGATTAGCGACGCGCGCAAAATCTATGGGCATACGCTCGATGGCGAGGCCTGGAGTGCGATTCAGATCACGACCGCCGCGGGCATTTGCGCAGTGGCGGACTTGTATTTCGACGGCCAGTTGACCGGCACTGGCCTGGTGCGACAGGAACAAGTGGCTTTGAACGACTTTCTCAACAACCGCTTTGGCCAGCATTATCGCGGCTCCAAGATCTATAGCCGCTTCATGGGCATCGACTCTCCGGAGGTGGGCCATGAAGAGCAAGCTTGACGCCGCGCTTGCGCGACTGGGCGTGTTGCGCCCTTTGGCTATTGCGACCGGCAGCGATTGGGGTGCCGGCTCTGGAGCGCCGTGCAAAGTCCGTACTCCGATTGACGGCAGCACGCTAGCGACTTTCACCAGCGCCTCGCGTGCCGACGTCGATCGCGTGATTGAATCAGCCAGCAGCGCATTCGCCCATTGGCGATTGGTTCCCGCGCCAAAACGGGGCGAGGTGGTACGCTTGATTGGCGAGAAGCTACGCGAGCACAAAGACGATTTGGCGCTCGTCGTCGCTTTGGAAACCGGAAAAATCCTGGAAGAAGCCCGAGGTGAAGTTCAGGAGATGATCGACATCTGCGATTTTGCCGTGGGCTTGAGCCGGCAACTTTGCGGCCTAACGATTGCCAGCGAACGGCCCGAGCACCGGTTGGCCGAACAGTGGCATCCGCTCGGAAGCGTGGGGGTCATTACCGCCTTCAATTTTCCTGTGGCGGTCTGGGCCTGGAACGCAATGCTGGCGCTCGTGTGTGGCGATACGCTGGTTTGGAAGCCGTCGGAAAAAACGCCGCTGTCCGCCATGGCCTGTCATCAAATCGTAAACACTGTCATTGCACAACTGCCCCACT
>JAYVCO010000333.1:0-3644 GCA_043749935.1 Planctomycetia bacterium | reverse complement strand
GTTTTCAACCGGGGTACGCAAACGCGCATTACAATCTCGCACGCACGTTGCTGACGCTTGGCGAATTCGAGCGCGGCTGGCGCGAGTATGAGTGGCGCTGGAGCAAAGAAGAGTTTCGTCGGCCTGCTATCGCGCAGCCCGCTTGGGACGGTTCGCCGCTGGCGGGTCGCACGCTTCTGGTGCAGGCCGAACAAGGATTGGGTGACACGATTCAATTCATTCGCTACGTGCCGATCCTTCAAAGCCAAGGCGCAAACGTATTTGCCGAAGTGCGACCGGCGCTCGTTCCATTGTTTTCCCAAAGTGGCATTCGTGGGCTGATCCCGCAGCAAAGTGCTTTGCCGCATTTTGATGTACACGCGTCGCTATTGAGCATTCCGCGATTGTTGAACACGTCACTCGATTCGATTCCCGCGCAAGTTCCATACCTGTCAGCCGAGCCGCGGCTGATCGATCATTGGCGGCGCAAGCTCGGCGAGCAAAATGGATTCAAGGTCGGCATCTTTTGGCAAGTGGCCAAAAATTCTCCGCTGCCGGGGCGTTCGTTTCCGCTCTCCGCCACAGAGCCGCTGGCAAGGCTCCCAGGCGTCTGTCTTGTGAGCTTGCAGAAGGGTTTTGGAACCGAACAGATTCCAACGAATGCCGAGCGAGTTCCAGTACTCGATTTTGCCAATGAGCTCGACGAAACCAGCGGCCCGTTCATGGATACTGCCGCGCTCGTGAGCGAGTTGGATCTGGTGATTAGCGCCGACTCGGCCGTGGCGCATTTGGCCGGTGCGCTAGGAGTTCCGGGCTGGGTCTTGCTGCCGCTGGCCGCGGACTGGCGGTGGATGCACTCGCGGCTCGATAGCCCTTGGTACCCGACACTGCGATTATTCCGCCAGGAAAGGCGCGGGGATTGGGCCGGAGTATTCGAGAAAGTCGCGTCGGCCCTCAAGGCGCTGATGAATCAAGAAGGCGCTCGCTGAACCAGTCGCGGTCAGATCAGCAGACTCGGACTACGAATCTCGGGCCTGCATCAACAAGGCGGGCGGAAGCCGGGTCACTCGGCCATCGCGATTGAGGCACGCCAACACGCTCCGCCCGGTTGCCAATAAAGTCTCGCCGCGAAAAACCTGGTACTCGTGGACCACTCGGGCACCCCGCGCCTCGACCACGGTCGTTCTCAGCCGGAGCAAGTCGTCGTAGTTGGCTGGTTGAAAGTATTGGCAAGTAATTTCCGAAACCACCAGCATCCAACCTTCGGCTTCGATTTGCCGATAGTCGTAGCCCGTGGCGCGCAGCAGCTCGGTCCGGCCCATCTCAAAATAGGTGAAGTAATTGGCGTGGTGTAAACGGGCCTGGGCGTCGGTCTCTTGATAACGGACGCGAATCTCGATGTCGTGTTCAGTCAGCATGGCGTTCAAAAGTTGTGAAAGTATTGTTTGGTCCACATCTTAGCCGATCACTCACGGGGGACAATGTTTGATTCGTGCGCCGAAGGTTAGGGCAGGGGCCGCACAATCTCTTAGGAGTAGGTCCTAGCCCTACCGCGCTCTATAATTGCATCATGAGCGAAGGCCGAACGATCCGTCGTTTATTTGGGCGCGTGCTGGGCCGCCTCACCGACACTTCCGTTGATGTCGTGTTGACTTGGCACCCCAAAATCGTCGATGGGCCTCCGAGTCGCGTACCAATAGACCTTGTGCCGAGTGACCTTCGAACGCCGAACTCTAGCTTCATCGTTGTGTTTGACGAACATCGCAGGCCAGAAAAAGTCATGCGATACGATCCGGGCCTCGTTCCTGAGGCCGGTGTTGCGCTTGAATGGTTCTACGAGCTGAGTTTTTCAGACTTTCTGATTTCAGACTGACCCACCGCCTCCCAGCCAAATGATTTGACGGACTCGCTCCAATTCCTTATAGTTGGGCAGTTTGCGCCGTCGCAAGACAGGACCAGCTCTCGGGCACCTCGACTGCAAGTGCCACTCGAATTACGAATCTTAACCCTAGCGATTTCTCATGAGTATTGGTGAAGGAACGGGAATCGGCTATTCGACGATGCGCGGTCGGAACTACCCGTCGATCCGCCAATTCACCGTGTTTATGGAGAATCGGGTCGGCCAGTTGCTCGAGGTCATTCGACGTTTTGAGGGCAGCAAAGTCAAAATCGTGGCTCTGTCGATCAACGACTCCTCGGAATGCGCTTTTGTGCGGTTTCTGTTGAGCCATCCCGAGCAAGGGCGAGAGATTCTGGAGCGAGCCGGGCTGGCATTGATCGAAAGCGATTTGATCGGAGTCGAGTTGCCCACGGGCAATCAACCGCTGCTGCAAGTCTGCACGGCCCTGTTGCAGGCGGAAGTCAATATTATTCAGGCCTATCCTCTCTTGGTTCGCCCACACGGCCGTCCGGCCGTGGCGCTGATGGTCGACAATATCGAGATGGGACTCGAAACACTCGATACCAAGGGCTTCACGATGATCACTGAGGCCGATTTGGCCGACGGTGACTGAGCTTTCCCTGGAAAACCCAGGCTTTTTTGCCTGGCTGGATTGAGGCCCCGCTGGCCGTCACATTCCAGGGGGTTGCTTGACTAGAGCGGCCTCTCTCTCGAAACTAGAGTTCGACTCCCAAATAGTTTCCCTTCACGTCTTGAGCCTTTCCCATGCCGATTGCTGTGCTGTGCCCCAGTTGCAAGGCTCGCTTCTCGGTCAGCGAAAAGTTTGCCGGAAAAAAAGGCCCCTGCCCAAAGTGCAAAGCCGTCATCACGGTCCCAGACGCTCCGGCCGAGGACATAAAAATCCACGAGCCCGAGCAGTTCGCATCGGGCGGCAAGGACAGCAAGGGGCAGGCCGTCAGCAAGCCAATCTTGCGGCGGGAAACCAAAGTGGCGCCCACGGCCCTGGTGGCCATGGTCGGCGGAACGTTGGTGGTGTTTGCCTTGGCGCTGGTGCTGCGGTTCGCGCTTCAGCCGCTGCCCGTTGCCGTGATCATTGTCGGACTGCTGGCGATTTCACCTCCGTTGGCGGCCGCCGGATATACTTTCTTGCGCGACGATGAATTGCTCGAACCGTATCGCGGCCGGGCGCTTCTCATCCGCTCAATCCTGTGCGGGCTGGTCTATGCGGCGCTCTGGGGAGCCTATGCCCCTTTGCCGGCCTACGGAATTATTTCGGGCGAAGCCTGGCAGTGGCTGTTTGTCGCGCCGGTATTCATCACGGTAGGGGCGGGCGCGGCGTTCGCCTGCTTTGATTTGGATTTTGGCAGCGGCGCGGTGCATTATTGCTTCTTCCTGTTGGTCTGTTTGTTACTGCGCTTTGCGTTGGGCCTGCCGCCGCTGTGGGCAATCGCCACAGGACTGTCATGATGAGTGTTGCGGTCGCGGGGCCCGGAGAGGTTTTTGCCGCATGAGTGCATTACGCGACCTTCCGGAAATTGCCGGCCTTGATGGCGGTGGCGGCACCGTGCGGATTCCTCCGGAACTGGACGTTCCGCTGACTGACCGCGTGCGCGCGATCATCGATACGAGCGAGTTCCGCCGCCTGGCCAAGATCAGCCAGTTGGGACTCGTGTCGCTGGTTTACCCGGCGGCTATCCACACCCGTTTTGAACATTCGTTGGGAGTTTATCGCCTTGCACTGCTGTTTCTGCGGCAGTTGTCGTAT
>JAYVCO010000332.1:0-3237 GCA_043749935.1 Planctomycetia bacterium | reverse complement strand
GGCGTCGGTCGTGACCTGGCCGACGATCGTTCCGCCGATTGTCACGTCGAGCGTGCTGCTGGCCGCGGCGCCGGTAACACTCGCCGTCAATGTGGTCGTCGTTACGCCAGCGCTCGTGCCGGTTCGATAGGCGACCGTGCCGGTGGCCGAGCTACTGGTATCGGTCAAGGCAGCCGAAAGGTTCGTGTGTTGCGAAGCATGGCAGTTGCCCGAGTCATCGGAGGTCGCACCAGAAGCTGCTAATGTTCCGCTAGCCGTGCCAATGCTAACAGCCATGCCGCTGACAATGCTAGTTGGGAAGTTGGCGGGCAAGGGCTGCTGCGTCCCAGTCGGATTGCTCGAAAGCACCAGCGTTCCGGCGCCGTTGGCGTCTGTCGTGATCTGTCCGACGATAGTTCCGCCGATCGTTACATCGAGCGTACTGCTGGCCGTGGCTCCCGTGACGCTCGCCGCCAAAGTGGTTGTCGTTACGCCATTCTTGGTACTTGTATGATAGATAATCGTGCCAGTGTCGGTTCCGTTCGCGTCGGTTAGCGCAGCCGAAAGGTTAGTACCATTCGCAGCATGGCAGCCCACCTCCTCGGGAGTCGCCAAGGTTCCGGCCAGCGTGCCAACGCTGACGGCCGTGCCGGCGGCAATGCTGGTCGGGAAGTTGGCGGGTAGCGCCTGCTCGGTGCCGGTCGGGTCGCTCGACAGTACCAACTTCCCAGCGCCGTTGGCGTCCGTCGTCAATTGGCCCACGACGACCCCACCAATCGTCACATCGAGAGTGCTGCTGGCCGTCGCTCCTCTGATGGCAACTTTCAACTCCGTTTCGGAGGTTCCGTTGTGGGTTTCGACCTCGTATTTGATGGATCCGAGCGCGCTGCTGTTGTTGGGATCTGTAAGTTGAGCGGTTAGTTCGGTCTCGGTGGATGAGGTTTGCCCCGCAAAGACCGCGCTATGGGCCAGCGCCTGCACATTGGCTTGCGTGGCCGCAAAAGAGCCGATTTGTGCGGTGACACTAGCTGCGACGCTCTCGGAAAAATGATGGAAATCTCCAAATCCGTGACCGGCTAGCATGTCTCGAGTTTCCAATTGCTCGAGCGCACGAGACCGGAAGGTTGACGATTTACGAGGTCGAATGGTCATGACGTTCTCCTCAAAGTTCTCAATTCGGTGCCCCTTCTCTGAACCGGCAAGGAAACACACGTCGTGCTGTTTTCCCCGCCCGTAGAGAGAAACGTAGCCAAGCAGTCAACGCGCGCGCCATAAAACGGGAATTCTGGGAAATAGTTTCCAGCTGCGGCAAATCGGACCATAGGCAGCTCGCGAAGGAGCGTCTTTGGCGTCCCAACGACCGTTCTAGCTCGACAGAATTGTGTTTCCGTCAGAATCCCTCTACAACCTGAAACGACACCACGCGGCACTGAGCCCGAATCGCGAGTCTTCGGCGCTTGAAAAGGACTGGCGGCTGATGAGCGAACCGAATGATCGGCCAGATTGGCTTCCGGAGCCGCCGGCAAGCTCGCTCAACAAACGGTCAGCGTGGCAGCGCGTAGGTTCGTTCCTCCCCAAATTGCCGTCGCTGATCCTGATCGCCTTAGGGTGGGGGCTCGTGCTGCTAGCCGGCGCTTCCTTAGCCTTTCCCCAAACGGCTGCCGATCGTAGTTCGGCTGTTTCCACGGCCGTGTCTCTTGTTCTCGCGGCGGGGATGGCGTTCGGTCTGGCCATACTAATTCGTATGGCGATGCGCCGTCGTCAGCACGGGCTGGAATCGTGGGCCAACGATGACTTTTTTTCTATTCCCTCCTTCCCGCCGATAAAAACGGCAGAGCAATCCATGACCACTCGACAATTCTTCGGCGCGCTGTTGCGGGTGTTGGCGATCTGGCTACTCATCAGCGTGATCGTCGAGCTACCCAACACGATTGGCATGCTCCTGCAATTCTGGAATCAAGCGAACCAGCCCTTGGTATTCCGACCGACAATATTAATCTTCTGTTTGGGACCTGCGCTGCGGACGATCATCGGCATCGTGTTGCTGTTCACGGCCGATGCGCTGGCCGGCCTGATCTATCCCGATCGTCCGGTAGATGATGGGCAAGGAAAAAAGGCACCGTAATTGCCGTAGCCAGGACAGCGCATTGCCATTAAACCTCGGCGGACTCCTCTAGGTCCAAAACTGCCAGGTCGGCTATAATCGCCTGCCTTGCCGTGCTCGCACTGCGTGCACCGCGGAAATGGAGTTCCCAAACGATGCGATCGATTGCCATCTTGAATCAAAAGGGCGGCGTGGGCAAAACGACCACGGCCGTCAATCTTAGCGCCGCGTTGGCGGCGACCGGCGCGCGCGTTTGCCTGATCGATCTGGATCCCCAGGCGCACGCCACCTTGCACCTCGGGTTGCAGCCGGCCCGCGACGAGAAAAGCGTTTACGACGTCTTGACCGGCGACGTGGACCTGGCCGACGTCTGGCATCAGGCGGGCGACAACTTATGGGTCGTGGGTTCGCACATCGATCTGGCCGCGGCGGAAGTTGAGTTGGTCGGCGTGGTTGGTCGCGAAGTCATTTTGCGCGACAAGCTGGCCGCATGTGGCGACGAATTCGACTACGTGTTCATCGACTGTCCGCCCTCTCTGGGCATTTTGACGCTCAATGCTCTGGCCGCGGTGGACGAGGTCTTCCTGCCGCTGCAGCCGCACTTCCTGGCCCTGCACGGCTTGAGCAAACTGCTCCAGACCATCGACCTGGTGGCCAAGCGGCTCAACGACCGGCTGAAACTGAGCGGCGTGGTGTACTGCATGTACGAGTCAGGCACTCGGCTGGCCGCCGAGGTGGTCAGCGACGTCGATCAATTTTTCCGCGAAACCCGGCAGCCGCATTCTCCGTGGGCGGAAACACGCACTTTCGAAACTCGCATCCGCCGCAACATTCGGCTCGCCGAAGCTCCCAGTTTCGGCCAGTCGATTTTCCACTACGCGCCGCAGTCGAATGGGGCCGAAGACTACGAGCAACTGGCCCGCGAAGTCGCCGCCGGCCGCTGACGCGAGCCGGCGATGCCTTGGCCAGAAGGTTGCTTTTCTCGAAACAACCGGCGCATTCGTCAAGATCGCTTCTGCCGTCTGTACCGAGCGTAGGGATTATACCGCCGGCGCAGGCGTTAGAGTCGATCCAAACGGACATCGCATGCCCGCCCGAATCGATCTAACTGCCGGTCATTCGGTCAAGAATTGGCGCGGTACGCCCGGATCTTC
>JAYVCO010000331.1:0-3326 GCA_043749935.1 Planctomycetia bacterium | reverse complement strand
GATCAGCTCGAAAGCCTCAAGAGCCAGGTCCGGGCCGAAGACGCCGTCGTGCCCAGTCGCGAACGTTTGGACACGCACGTGCTCACCTGGGCCGAACCTCCGTTCGTGCCGCCGCCCGACCAACTGCACCGCAAGCACAACTATTGGATGATGAGCCAGCGAGCCGCCACGCTGTCGTACCACACGTTTGGCGCCGGCTTTTCGTTGGCCGTCTACGCGCTGTTCTATATCGTGTGCGACATTTGGGGCTGGCAGTTGGGCATGTTTCGCACGTTGGGCACGAACGCCCTGGTCGGCTACATTCTGCACGGCATGGTCGCCCACGCCGTCGAGCCGTTCGTGCCCAGAGATGCGCCCTGGTGGTACGTCACCGCCGGTTTTCTCGTTTACTTCGGCATCACCTACTTGTTCATCCGTCACTTGGAAAAGAACAAGATCTACTTGAAGCTGTAACCTGGCAATTCAGTGCAAGCCGAGTACAGCTTTACGGTTGGGCGGCCACGCGCTTGCCGTTCATTTCTCGCACTTGCTTCCAGGTCACGACTTCCACGCCACTGTTTTTCACGGCCGCGATCATTTCGGGATCCGTAAAGACTCGGCGGTCGTTGTCGCGGATTTGCGAACTCGAAGTGATCGCCTGCAGCTCTTCGTTGTTATAGCCGCAGTGGATGATCAGGTAGCGCACGCCCGGCTCGGTGTCTTCGATCGCCTTCAAGTACATTTTCTTTTTCGCGTCGTAGCTCTCGCCCGTGTAGTACTGCGTCATGAAATCGAGTACCGGCAGATTGTGTTTGTCGAGCAATTTCAGCAATTCCACTCCGCGGGCCCGAACCGCCGGGTCGGCGACGGCACGAGCTTCGAAGTTACGCAAGAAAAACACGGGCACGTTGAACTCGACACCGAGCTTGGCGTAGACCTCGACCAGGTCAGGCCGGCTGACGACCGCGCCCATGTGCGTGTCCAAATGCGTCACCGGCACGCCGAAATCGAGCGCCCGCTTGACTTGCGCGCGCAACTCGGCTTCGACTTCAGCCGCCTTCGCGTTGGCCACGATCGCGGGCACTCCACCCCACAGATAGCCTTCGGCGTCGATCAAGCTGGGCACGCTTTCGCGCGGAGCCACGGGACCCCAGCGATAATCCTTCCACTCGCAATTCAGCGTCAGGTGAATACCAAAGTCTTTTTCGGGGTGCGCTTTGGCGTAGGTCGCGATTTCCTTGAACCACGGGCAAGGAACCATGATGCTCGCCGACGAGACGATGCCTTGCTCCATGCCCTGGATCGTGGCCAGGTTTACCGAGTGCGACATGCCCGCGTCGTCGGCATGGATGATCACATACCGCTTTCCGGCCGGTTCGGCGGCCGACAAGGTGCCGACGGCCAAGACAAGCGCGAGCCCCAAGGACATTTTCTTGACGTTCTTGACGAAATTCAAAAATAGAAACATCGTTGCCTGACTCCCAGTTGCGAAAAGTTACGTATTGCGACGTGGCTCGTCGGATAATCGTTGGATAGAACACTAAATCTATTTCGCGTCTTGCGCTTGGATCCAATCTTCGTTGAAGGCGGCGTGCTTCATGCTCTTGCCTTCGGGCACAAAATAGCTATAGACGGCGTGAATCGTGCCGCCCGCTCCTTGAATGATCGCGGGGTAATGGTACGACCCTTTTTCGTGCTTCTCCAAATGCCGGGTATATTTCCAGCTCTTACCCTCATCTTCCGAGAGCGAAACGGCCAGGCTGTTGCGACCGTTTTTCGTGTCGTTGTAGATCAAAACCCAGTGGCCGTTGGCCAGCTTTACGGCGTCCAGTCCCGAGCCCGGGTTGGGAAGCTCGGATTCGCCGACAGGACCCCAGGTCAGGCCCTTGTCTTTCGATTCCGAAACGCGGATTTTGTCCATCACTCCGTTTTCGCGCATATAGGCCACGAGGCTGCCGTCTTTGCGCTCGAGCACGGCTGGCTGAATATTGCCAAAGCCGATCAGCGGTTCGCTGGCATACCACGTTTGCCCCTCGTCATCGCTGATGGCCATCACCGAAAACGAATAGGTGTCGCTATAGAGCGGCAGCAGAATGCGGCCGGTCGAGAGCACCGTGGGTTTGCATCGGGGCTGCCATCCCAAGCGCTGGCTCAGCTTTTCGCTCAGCCGTTTGTCCAACGAAGCCAGGTAGGCTTGCGTCCGCTCGGAAACAAGTTGTTGGCGCTTGGCAATGTTCTCTTTGAGCAGCGTCATGGCCTTCTCTTTGAAGTCGGCCGGCTTCAGCCAGATCACGCCTTGCCAGTCCCACTTGGGCGAACCCGGGGCGACGTAATTGGTCGAAGTGCGATAATTGGTTAGCGCCGATTCCCAATGGTTGTCGAGAATGATCGGCCAGAAGAGCCATAGCTTATTTTGCATGTCGATCATCATGGCGGTGTTGCAGTCGGGGAACTCAGGGAAATCGGCCATCACGAACGCTTCGCTCCAAGTGCTCTCCCCTTTTTTCAAGCGCGAGCCGAGCACCGACACGTCGTCGGCCGAGCGTTCGCCCGAGCCGCGATACCAGGACACCAACAGTTGGCCGTCCGAGCACTCGACGATTCCCGGCGCGTGGTTGTGTTTTGGATTGAGAGGAAAGATCAACTCTTCTCGATATTCGGGCGCGGCAGTGACGACGTGGGCACAGAGTATTAGTGCAAAAACGAACAGGCCAGGGAGCGAACGATTCATGGGGGCTTCCTCGTAGGCGGGAGAGAATTCGGGGGTGTGGTTCAAGGCCGGGTTCAATGGTATCATTCACGAAAGGCAGAGTATACAGTCGCGATTCGTCGACGCCAAAACCCGGAAAAAATCGCTACCCGATCCAAACTTTCCCGACCGGCCCGCCAAGCTGGGTCGCCGGATGCCGAATGATCTCTTGAAGGCCAGGCATGCCGATTCGACGCGGTTTCCCCATGCGTTCGCAACCACCTTCGCTGATTCCAATCTAACTCCTCAAGCACCAGCAATCAGCGATAAGTAATGCACCTGGTCGACATCCAACACTTGAGCCGCAGTTTTGGCAGCGTTCGAGCGCTCTGCGATGTGAACCTGACGCTGCTGCCAGGCACGATTGGGCTGGTAGGCAACAACGGCGCCGGCAAATCGACGCTGCTCAAAGTTTTGCTCGGGTTGCTGGCTCCCGACAGCGGAGGGGGGACAATCCTGGGTTATGACATTTGCCATGGCACGCCGCAATTGCGCGGCCGAGTGGGTTACATGCCCGAGGCCGCCGCCATCGTGCCGATGCTCAAGGGAGTCGAGTTTGTCGCCTTCGCCGGCGATCTTTACGGCATGCCGCACCGCG
>JAYVCO010000330.1:0-5591 GCA_043749935.1 Planctomycetia bacterium | reverse complement strand
GCACACTGGCCTGGAATACGGATTTCGCCTTTTTGTACACCGATATCGCCGGCACGGGCCTGTTGCCGGTCGAGGCTGAAAAGCAGGGTAAAATCGTGATCACAACCGAAATGGGAGGCGGCGAACCGGTTTCGGCAGCCGTGCACCAACTGACGCAAAACGGCCTGCGAAACGCGCTGGTTCACTTCGGCCTGATCGAAGGCAAGAAAGTCACGCGTGAGGAACTGAACTTGCTGCCGACGCGCTGGGTGCAGGCGTTGAGTCGCGACGATTATCGATTTGCGCCCGAAAGCGGGATTTACGAAAGCCTGGAGCCGATGGGCACGGAAGTCGCGGCGGGCCAGCCGGTCGGCATGATCCATTTTCTCGAACGACCCGACCGCGAGCCGCAGCCGGTCGTGGCCAACGCGGCCGGCATACTCCTGGCGACGCGCGGCCCCTCGCTCGTGGCTCAAGGCGATTGCGTGGCCTGTATCGCTCACGATGTCGACCCTGCACTGCTGAAGTAACCGCGATGGTTGTTCCTCGAAGGCAAACCGCACGATGCTAGTCGGCTATGTCAGTGACGAGCGCTACGTGGCCCTGGCCGACGTGCTGTTGGAATTCGAGGATGGCAACCGTTCGATCGAGGCCCGCTCGCGTGCCACGGGCGCGGTGTATGCCGACATTCCGCCCGGCACTTATCGCGTGACGTTGCAGAAGCCCGGCTTCGGCGCGAAACGAGTGCAACTGACGCTACCCGCTAATGAGCCTTATCAGTTTCGGTTGCTGGCCGATGGACTGTTGGGCTACGCCTGGCCCAAGTGGGTTCGCGCCGGCGAGCGTGCGGAGTTTCGCGTGCACTCGCTGGAAGCGTACAAGATCGATTTGTGGCGCTACGGCGCGCGGAAAGAACTGGCGGCGAAAATCGGATGGTTCGACGAACACGGCCCGCTGGCGACGATGCAAATCACGCCCGACGGCGATTACACGCAAACCGGCGTCGAGTGGAACAAGGCTGGCTTCGGCAGTTGGCAACACGCTCAATTTGTGACCGCGCCGGATCGCAGTGGGCTCTATTATTTTCACGCGCGGACGTCGACTGGCCGTTTTTTTTCCTTTACGTGGATCGTGTCCCCGGCCCGGCCGACGGCGAAGATCGCGGTGTTGGCGTCGAACATTACCTGGAACGCCTACAACAATTTCGGCGGCCGCAGCAACTACATCCATGCCGATCGCGTTCCGCCCACGCCCACCGTCAACGCCCGGCTCGAACTGAGCCGCTACAACGACCCGCAATTCGGCACGTGGAACATGGAGGAGTACGCCCCCTTGTCGTTCGACCGACCGGAGCCGATCAATCACGTGCCGGAAGAAACGCAACTGACCGATCCGATCGAAGGCCGCGCCGCCTGCCATGTCGCGCCCGCCGAGTGGCGGCTGCTTGGCTGGATGGAGCGCGAAGGCTTTGATTACGATCTTTACGCCGAGACCCAATTGCACGCCGGCCAACTCGATTTGAGCGACTATCGCGCACTGGTCATCAGCACGCACCCCGAGTATTGGTCGCGCGAAATGTATCTGACGGTCAAGTCGTGGGTCTTCGAGCGCGGCGGGCGGCTCGTCTATCTCGGCGGCAACGGAATCGATTGCGAGGTGACCTTTCCCGATCCGGCCACGATGGTTGTCCACAATGGCGACAACCGTAAACTCCAAGCGAACCTCGCGCAATACGAAAGCCGGTTGGGAATGCGGCTCGAGTCGCAAGCCAATTTGTTGGGTGTCGTCTATACCGAAACTGGCGTGATGACCGCAGCTCCCTATCGCGTGCTCGATGCCGATCATTGGTGCTTTGCCGGCACGGGCCTGAAAAATGGCGACCTGTTCGGCCAGGCGAGCATGCACGAGCGAATTCCCGGAGGCGCCTCGGGCCACGAAACCGATAAAACCTCGGCCAGCAGTCCGGCGAACATCGAGCGGCTGGCCAAGGGGCTCAACCCCAACGATGGCGGGGCCGATCTGATCCACTTCGAAACCACCCAAGGCGGCGCCGTGTTTTCCGCCGGCTCGATTTGCTGGCCCAGTTCCGTTCTCGTCGACAAGGCCGTTTCGCGAATCACTGCCAACGTGCTCCGGCGATTCGCCGAGTAGGGCATCTGGACGTGGAGGACTCGTGTGAATTTGCTTGCCGGTATCACGCTGTTCCTTTAGACTCCCCCTCGTGAATTCATTTCGCGAAACTGCCGCTGAACCGCTCGCGCTGCCGCTCGACGGTGCCCCTTCCCGGGCCCGGTACGGCGTATTGGGATTTCTGTGCTCGCTGTCGTTCGTGCTCTATTTGGATCGCGTGTGCATCGGCCAGGCCGTCGTTCCGATGCAGCGCGACCTAGGGCTGACCAATACGCAAATCGGCTATGCGCTCGGCGCGTTCACGATCGCTTATGGCCTGTTCGAGGTGCCCACGGGTCGTTGGGGCGATCGGTTCGGTTCGCGCGGCGTGCTGACCCGGGTCGTCGTCTGGTGGTCGCTGTTCACTGCGCTCACCGGCGCTGCCAACGGTTTGATCATGCTCGTCTCCGTCCGCTTCTTGTTCGGAGCGGGCGAAGCCGGGGCTTATCCGAATGTGGCCCGGATCATCGCCCGGTGGTTTCCCCGCAGCGAGCGCGGGAGAGCGCAAGGTATCGTGATCACGTCGGCCCAGTTGGGAGGGGCGCTAGCGCCGATTGCAGCCGCGTACATGATTGAGGACGTGGGCTGGCGATGGACTTTTTTTCTGTTCAGCCTGCTTGGGCTGGTTTGGGCGGCCGGCTTTTATTGGTGGTTTCGCGACGATCCGGCCGAGCATCCGCGCGTCAATGCCGCCGAGCGCCAGTTCATTGCCACCGCCGAGTCGAGAGCGCCAGGCGCTGAGGATCATCCGCCGATCCCTTGGAGAGTCATTCTGTCCAGCCGCAACATCTGGCTGCTCGGCACGCTGCAAACCTGCTCGTCGTTCTTGTCCTACATGTTCATGGGCTGGTATCCCACCTACCTGGAAAAAGGGCGTGGAGTCGATTCGATTCAAGCAGGCCAGCTTTCCTCACTGGTCCTGGCAGGCGCGGCCTTCGGTTGTTTGGCCAGCGGCTTCATCAATGACTATCTCGGCCGGGTGACCCATTTTCATCCGGCCCGGTTTCGAATCTACGGATTCGTGGGCACGGCCATTTCGGCGCTCGCCATGTTGGCCAGCATCCAGTGCGAGTCGCCGCTGGCCACCAGCGTGTGGGCATCCGTGGCCTTCATGGCGGCTATTTCCCAGCAGGCCACGTTTTGGGCCGTCACCACCGAAATCAGCGGCGCGCATCTGGGAGTCGTGTTCGGGCTGATGAATTCGATGGGCGTGCCGGGCGCGTTTGCCTCGTCGGTGTTCTTGGGCCGGTTCGTCGATTGGATGCAAGCCCAAGGCTACGAAGGCCGCGCCCAATGGGATCCCGCGTTTTACGTGTACGCCGGCGTGCTGGTGATCGGCGCCTGCTGCTGGCTATTCGTCGATTCGGACCAAAAGGTTCCAGATCACGCGGATCCGGCATGACGGTTCTCGCTCCGTTCTCGTTCAATGGCCATTGAATTTCGGACCGCTTATGGCAAGCTCTGTCCCTCGACCTCGGATTGCGATAGTTTTACTGTTCCCGTATCGCCTAAACTACAGCCTTGCCAACCAGCCGACCCCTACCACTCTCTAACCACTACCCACTAACCACCAACCACTTTCCTCCTCCCACCCGATTTCCCGCCACGAAAACGAAGGATGCAATTTCCATGAAACGTTTCTTGCTAAGCTCAGCCATTTGGTTCGTTGCGACCATGGCCTTGGCGGCTTCTGACGACGTGCTTACGCTCGGTCAGCAAAACTGGCACCAATGGCGCGGGCCGTCGGCCAACGGCGTAGCCCCCTTGGGCAACCCGCCGACGAATTGGGATGAGAACACGAACGTCAAATGGAAAGTCAAAGTCCCGGGCGAAAGCACGGCCACGCCGATCGTCTGGGGCGACCAGATCTTTCTGGTCACGGCGGTCAAAACCGATCGCGAGGTCGAGCTGCCGCCGTTGCCGGCCGACGCGCCTAAGCCGCGCTTCAACATTCAGCGGCCCAAGAACTACTACCAGTTCGTCGTGATGTCGGTCGACCGCAAGACCGGCGAAACCCGCTGGCAGCAGATCGCTAAGGAAGACGTGCCGCACGAAGGCCATCATCCCGATGGCAGCTTCGCGTCGGCCTCGCCGATGACCGATGGCAAACAGATCTACGTCTCGTTCGGCTCGCGCGGCGTCTATTGCTACGACATGCAGGGCAATCAGAAGTGGAATCGCGATCTGGGCAAGATGACGATTTTCAACAGTTTTGGCGAAGGGTGTTCGCCCGTCGTGTCCGGCGATTCGGTCGTCATCAACTGGGATCATCAGGGCGGTTCGTTCATCATGGTCGTCGACGCCAAGACGGGCGAAACCAAATGGAAACAAGATCGCGACGAAAACACCACCTGGGCCACGCCGCTAGTCGTGGAGTTCGAAGGCCGCAAGCAAGTCATCGCCCACGGGTCGAAACGTGTTCGCAGCTACGACCTGGCCACCGGTGAAATGATTTGGGAATGCGGTGGACAAGTGGTCAGCGCCATTCCCTGCCCCGTGACCGATGGCAACCTGGTGTTCGCCATGACCGGCTATATGGGAAGCGCCTTGTACGCGATTCCGCTGGCTTCGAAAGGCGACATCACGGGCACCGATAAGGTTGCCTGGAAAATGAACCAGGGCACGCCCTATGTCCCTTCGCCGCTGCTCTACGGCGAGTTGCTGTACTTCACGCAGAGCAACAAGGGCATCTTATCGTGCATCAATGCCAGGTCGGGCGAACCGCTGATCGAGCGCAAGCGATTGCAAGGAATTGAGAATATCTATGCCTCTCCGGTCGGAGCGGCCGACCGCGTGTACTTCACCAGCCGCGAAGGCAACACGGTCGTGCTCAAGAAGGGTTCGGAGCTCGAAATACTGGCCACGAATAAGCTCGATGATCGCTTCGACGCCTCGGCGGCAATCGTGGGCAGCCAGATCTTGCTCCGCGGCCGCGCGAACCTGTATTGCATTTCGGCTGAGTGATGTCGGGCGAAAGTTGTTGACGATGAAAACGAAAGACGGGAGTCCTCGAATGGGTCCATGCGGTTTCGATTGGCGCCGTCTAGCGCTCGCTTGCCTTGCCTCATTGTGTTGTTTCGTGGCGGTAGCAGTTAAGGCACCGGCGGGCGAAGTCACGGTATTCGAGCCGCCGGGCCAGCAACTGCGACCTACGACGTTGGGCGACCGACCCGTGCTGATCAATGGCCGCACGCTCACGCCCGCCGGCAAGCACATCAAGACGCAATCCTATAGTTGGGGTCTGGCGGTCAGTCCCGACGAGACGAGTGCCTTGCTTATTAGCAGTAGCGCGATTCAGTTTATCACGCTCGATCCGCTCTCTGTCGCCGAACGGTTGGTGCCGTTTCACAATCCGACCAAGCGCAAGAGCGACGACGGCATGTACATGGGCTGCGGCTATTCGCCCGACGGCACCAAGTTCTATGTCGGCAGCGCCAATCGCG
>JAYVCO010000329.1:0-8271 GCA_043749935.1 Planctomycetia bacterium | reverse complement strand
GGAGTCAGGTTTGTTTGCGGGCGCCTGTTCTGCGGGTGAGTGCTCCGCGGCCAAATCGTCAGCCGGCACGTCGTCTGTCTGGCTTTGGGCGATCCACATTCTTTCCGCCGCGATCTCCTGGGCCCACAACTGTGCGTCGCGAAGTCGTTCCAAGCGTTCGAGTTGATCCAAGGCCTCCGGACGCCGCCCGGTATGTCGCAACAAGGTGGCCAGCAACAGCCGAGCTTCCACATCTCGCTGATTTTGGTGCAACAAACGTCCCAGGATCGACTCCGCTTCGAACCAACTCCCCTGTAAGTATTCGCTTAAAGCCTCACGAAACAATACCTCGGCCGAGGCCGTCGAACTGCTCGCCATGCGTCCGCCATATCGGCCGGAAATCCCATATCGCTTTGAAATCACTGCCGAACCGATCCATAGCGAACCGGCCGCCAACCATCCCAACCGCAAGTGCAACGAGCTGAGCAGTTCGATCCACACAAAGCTCGCCAACAGCAACAGGTTAAGCAGCAGCGCAAAGCCCGCAGCCAGGACCAGCCCGGACCAAAACCCAGAATCCCACAGTTGTGGCAATCCAGGCCAAAGATACGTCGCCCACGGCATCCTGCGCATCGAAAGTTGGCTCCTGCCACGCCCCAGCGCCACCGACACCGGTGGCACGAATCGTAGCGGAATTCTAGCCCTTTGGCCCACGCAGATCAAGGCAACTGAAAGTGCCACTTGGGGTTAGGGCTCACCGATCGTGGTCCCGCTTGCTGGCACTCGTTCCCCGGCCAAAGCCGCGACGTCTCTCGGATCCTAGCAGTAATGACGAAAGCACAGTAAAGGACGCCGATTAGAGAGCTGCGGTTTGAGGTAACGGCCGACTTCCGATTCTGCGGGTCGAGAGCTTTGGGAGGCTGCAAGACACTTCCGGGCGCGGCGCCCATTCAATAGTCCAGATACCTTTCCATAGTCTAGATAACAGTTCCCTTCCGCCGCCCATGGGTCAAGCGCAAGCTGCCATCAGCCTTCCATCTTGCAGCATGGCCGTCAGGGAACATACGCCCATCGTTGGGTTTCGTGCCCGGGGCTGGCGACTTAGATTATAGGAATGCGATTTCAATTTACTCCCGCCGCCGAGCGCGCGCTGGCTACTGCGGCTGGTTGGAGCAGTATCGATACGGGGGAACTGCACCTGCCCGAGGTGCTGTTGGGCCTGCTGGCCGAACCGGAATGTCGTTCGGCATTGCTGTTGGCCCCGTTTGGCATCGACGCGGCGGCGGTCCGCCAGCGATTTGCCAACCTGGCTCCCGCGCTTCCGCCTGACCCGGCCCGCACCAATCTTTTCTCGGCCGATTGGCTCGCCTGTTTGCAGGCGGCCGAAGACCTGCTGTTCGAATACCCGCGGCCCTTGCAGCTTGCAACCGAGCACTTGCTGTTGGGAATTGCGGTCACGGAAAACGAAGTCGCCGATTGGCTCAAAGCGAGTGGCGTCGACGCCAATGCGTTGGAAGCCGAGGTCCATCGTCTGGCAGGCCATCAGCCCGGGCCGCTGCCGTTGGAGTCCTTGGAGCCGGCCACAACCATTCTGCCGTGGAATCGTGCCGATGATGCGCCCCCGCGCGATTTAGCTACGGGTGAATCGACACCGCAAGACCAACTGGGATCGCTCAGGGTCATTGATGCCGCAGCCAATCGGGCCAGCGAGGGCTTGCGGGTGATCGAGGACTATCTTCGGTTCATTCTCGACGATGCCCATTTGACGCGCGAGTGCAAGAACATCCGCCACAAGCTTACCGCCGCGTTAAGTGTTTTCGCCTCGGCCGACCGACACGCTGCTCGTGAAACACGCGCCGACGTCGGCGTAACGATTAGCGAGTTGTCAGAAACGATTCGTGACAACACGGTCTCCGTGCTGCAAGCCAACATCAAGCGAGTCGAGCAGTCGCTCCGCAGCCTGGAAGAATTCTCGAAGACGATCTCGCCTGAGACGGCGACGTCGCTAGAGCAGCTTCGCTATCGCGTTTACACCTTAGAGAAAGCCGTCGAGACGACTCGCACGAGTCTCGAGCGGCTCGCCGACGCACAACTGTATGTGCTGGTCGATGGCTGCGCGTCGCCGGACCTGTTCCGAGCGCTGGTCGAAGAGCTCGTCGACGCCAAAGTCGGCGTGATCCAACTACGCGACAAGAATCTAGCCGATCGCGAGTTGCTTGCGCGCGCTCGCCTGCTGGCGGAAATGACGCGCGGAAGCCAAACTTTGTTCATCATGAACGACCGGCCCGATTTGGCGGTGCTCTCAGGAGCCGACGGAGTCCACGTTGGTCAGGAAGAACTGACGGTGAAAGACGCGCGGCGGATTCTTGGCCCCTCGGGCCTGATCGGCGTCTCGACCCATTCGCTCGATCAGGCCCGGCTCGCGGTGCTCGACGGCGCCAACTACATCGGCGTCGGCCCCACCTTCCCCTCCGGCACCAAACATTTTTCGCAGTTCATGGGGACCGAGTTATTGCGCCAGGTGCAAGCCGAGATCCGCTTGCCCGCGTTCGCCATCGGTGGCATCACATGGAAGAACTTGTCCGAAGTTCTGGCAACCGGATTCACGCGCGTCGCCGTGAGCGGCGCGATCACGGCCGCCGATGATCCGAAGGCGGCGGTTCAAGAATTGATGGCCGTGCTGAAATCGCGGGGCGCCAATTAAGATCCCTGTCGCGCACTCGAGAGTCGTCACGCAGCCGGTTTCCGCAGCAGCTCTTCAATCAGAATTCTCATTTCATGCTCAGTGCCGGTCGTGTAGCCGACCCAAAAGCCGCGGATCACTCCTTGCTGGTCGAGCACCAACGTGGTCGGGTAGCTAAAACCCTCCAAACCGAGTCCTACCGCCATGGAGCGCCGACTTTCCGAGTTTTGGTCGGCGTACGTCGATAGCGAGGCGCCACGCGCAGCCAGAAAGGTCATGGTCTCGCTCCGCAAGCTGGTGAGATCCTCGTCATTCCCCTCTCCGCCGCAAGAGACTGCATACAATTTGAAAGCCTTTTGATTCGCGAATTCCTGAGCCAGCTCCACGATGTGCGGAAACTCCTGGCGACATGGCGGGCACCAGGTGCCCCAATAATTGACTAGCGTCACGTGGTCTTTAAGATCGTCCAGCGAGACAGGGGCGGCGTCGCCGGTCAGCGGCTCCAATTGCAAATACGGCAGCTTGTGCCCAATGGCCGGCCCCTTTGTGCCCAGCGATTCTCCGGCACGTGGCGGAACCAGCACCAGATACACGAAAACCGCCGCGGCAGCCGCAGCCAAAGCCATCCACGTCCAAATCTGGCTGCGAGCCTGCGAAGGAGGCTGCGGGTTGGTTGCGTTCATCGAAAGACTTTCTGAGAATTGTGGATGGCGGCTGACACGGCGGAAACAAAGCACTCAAGAAACGGAACCTAACGCGATGGCGATCGAAGTCGAACAAAAATATCGGATCGACGACTTGCCGTCGCTCGAACACCGCTTGGTCGCCATGGGAATGGTCGCTCACGAACCCGTGCAGCAAGTCGATTGTTATTTTTCCCATCCCGGCCGCGACTTCGCGAGCACCGACGAGGCGCTGCGATTGCGTCGCGTCGGCGAGCACAACTATATCACCTATAAAGGGCCCAAACTGGACAGTACAACCAAGACGCGCCGCGAAATCGAAATCGAATTTGCCAAGGGCTCGCACACTGCCGACGACATGGCCAGCTTGCTCCAAGCTTTGGGGTTCGCTCCGGTCGCCGAGGTGCGCAAGCACCGCGTGCATTCTACGATTCGCTGGCAAAATAGGGAGGTCGGTGTAGCGCTCGACGACGTGGCCGGCTTGGGCCGCTTCGTGGAATTGGAAATCATGGCGACGCAAGCCGACTTGGAGCCGGCAAAAAGCTGCCTTGCCTCGCTGGCAAAAAAACTCGGTCTTGCTAATGCCGAGCGGCGCAGCTATTTAGAGCTTCTGCTGGCACGGGCGAAATCTCCGTAATTCGTTAGATCGGAGTCTAATTCCTCATCGTCAAGGGGTCCGAATTTTCCGAATCCGGAATTTTGGCAAAGAAACTTGACTTTGACGCGCAAACACGTCGACAATAACACCGTTTCCATTGTCGAAATCACGCACTCAGCTTAGCCCTGAGGCGGGGGTCAGATTTCAGCACGCTAAAAACTTGCAAGTCCCTGCGGGACCGGGGGTTCAAGTCCTTCTCTGTCGCTGGCTGGTCTGAATCTCGCCGCGGGTTTTTGTTTCCTAGAAACTCCGTCTTAGGTCGTCTTTTCCCGTTGTGACATTTTTTGCGGTTCGTGGCTGGCCAAAAGCTCGCATAGCGGGTAATTACACGCTAGACTGTGGACCGCTCTGTTTTGGACATTTTTTCGAAAGGGACCACTATGAAATCTCGCCTTTGCTTTGCAGCGCTTGCTGTTGCGGCTTTGGTAGCTGCCCACTCGTTGCGTGCTGCCGACGCTCCCGCTTTGAAGTGCCCTGTCTCGGGTCAGCCCACCAAGGCCGACAAGACCGTTGACTTCAACGGTGGCAAGGTTCAGTTCTGCTGTGAGAATTGCCCCAAGGCCTTTGCCAAAGACACGGCCAAGTACGCCGGCAAAGCCAATCTGCAATTGATTCAGACCGGACAACTGAAGCAAACCGCCTGCCCGTTGACTGGCAAGCCGTGTGCGGATGACAAGTCGGTTGAAGTCGCTGGCGTCAAAGTTGGCCTCTGCTGCGGCAACTGCTTGGCCAAAGCCACGAAGGCCACTGGCGACGACCAGATCAACCTGCTGTTGAGCGATACCTCGAAGGGTTTCAAGGCCGCGAAGTAAGTCGCGCTCGGCGGTAAGCTAGCCAAACAGTGAGCTAGCCAAAACGAGTTAGCTACAAAAGGAACAAGGGGCGTTTCCATCATGGGAGCGCCCCTGTTTTTTTTGCGCTCGCGTCTCTATTTTCTTTTTCCAAGCGATTTCTCTTGCCGCGCTCGGCCGATTTGTGCGCGAAAAGCACAAAAACTGCACTTCAGCCCGCTGCCCCGTTTTGGGATACTCCCTGGTGCCCCCAGGGCCGAGGGATTGGCAAATTTTTCTGGCAGGGCGACGCTTATGATCCACTATACGGTGCTGATACCGCAGCGCGATGCGATCGACGCAGTCGGACATCTCTTGCCACGGCTCGAGCCGTTGCTCGAACGTTTGATTCTCCCGTATGAATTCATTTCGGTGGACGACGCTTCGCAAGCGTCCTCAACCGCCAAATGGGAACCGCTGCTCGACAGACACCCTTGCCTGCGAGTGTTGCAGTTCGACGAGCCGCGTGGCACGAGCGCGGCGCTTTCGGCCGGCATTGCCGCGGCCCGCGGCGACCTGATTATTGCCGTGGCCGCCCAGAGCCGCTTCCGCTTGCAGGACATTCCGCAATTGATTGCGCGACTGTCCTCCTACGATCTGGTCGTGGCGCGGCACGAGCAAACCTTGGACTTGGAACTGCGAGATCGACTAGCCGGCTTCCCTCGCCTGCTGGCCGCGCACCCGCAACTGCACCCGGCCGAAGATCTGTTTTGGGCGGCGCGCCGCGAGGCGGTCGCCGGACTGGCGCTGGGCCGCGGTGCGTTTCGAATGCTACCTGCCTTAGTGGCCAAGCGGGGCTTTCGGGTATGCCATTTGGTACTGGGCGAAGGACTGCCGGCGCGAGGCGTGGAGTACCGACTGGACCCAGCTCGCCGTTTGGCAACCACCTGGCTCGATCGCCGTTTCGAGCCGCATCTGGCGCGCGAACTGTCTCGCGGCGAGTTGGCGCAGCCGCAACGGACAATGGCCCGTGGGGAATTGGGCCGCACGCGCGTTCTGCCGCAAACGGACTTTACGCCGGCCAAAACCGACCAGCGTGGTTCGGCCTGAGCGCACCCTTTGTAGGCCGCGCGAGCATCCACTGAAGACGAGGCTTCGATGAAGATCTTTTTTTCCGCCGGCGAACCAAGCGGCGACTTGCACGGCGCCAATCTGATTCGCGAACTGCGCTCGCGCTGTCCTGAACTGGAAGCCATCGGGTATGGCGGGCCGGAAATGGCCAGCGCCGGCTGCCATCTGCTGACCGATCTGACGGCGCTAGCCGTGATGTGGTTCCTGCGCGTGCTGCTCAACATCCACAAGTTTCTCGCGTTGGCCGGCCGCGCCGATCGGACGTTTCGCCACAACCGCCCCGATGCCGTCGTGCTGATCGACTATCCCGGATTCAATTGGTGGATCGCGCGACGCGCCAAAGCTCACGGCATTCCGGTTTTCTACTATGCTCCCCCACAGATCTGGGCTTGGGCAAGTTGGCGGATCAAGAAGATGCGCCGCTTTGTCGACCACGTGCTGTGCAGCTTGCCGTTCGAGGCCCATTGGTTTGCCGAGCGGGGCTGCAACGCCACGTTCGTGGGCCATCCCTACTTCGATGAAGTGCGCCGGCAGAAACTGGACGAGACCTTTTTGAACAAACATCGCGACGACGAGCGGCCGCTGGTCACGATTCTGCCCGGCTCGCGCACGCAAGAAGTGGTCCACAATTTGAAATACTTTATCGAGGCGGCTCGCCTGATTCGCGCCCAGGTTCCTCAAGCGCGGTTCGCGATTGCCAGCTTCAAGCCCCATCAGGCCCAACTGGCGCGCGAGGCGGTGGCCGAAAGCGGGTTGCCCGTCGACGTCTACGTGCGCCGTACACCCGAACTGATCCATCTGGCGACCTGCTGTCTGGCCGTCTCTGGCTCGGTGTCGCTGGAGTTGTTGTATCAGACCAAGCCCACCGTGATTCTGTATTGGATCACGCCGCTGGCTTACGCCGTGCAAAAGCGATTTCGCAAGGTGAAGTACATCACTCTGGTCAACTTGCTAACGACCAACGAACTGTTTCCGGCCGACACGACGCCATACGACCCAGAATCGGCCGATGCCCAGCAAGCCCTGTTTCCTGAATACCTGACTTGCGAAAATAAGTCGGTCCAGATTGCCAAACACGCGATCACCTGGCTGACCAAGGCCGAAGAGCGGCAGTGTCTGGTCGACCGATTGGCTCAATTGAAGGCCGAAGTGGGGCATGGGGGCGCTTCGAGCATGGGGGCGGCCTATATCCTGGATCAATTGCATCGCCGAGAGACTCCCAGCCTCCGCCCCCACTTTCAGCCCCATTCTCTGCCGGCGACGCCGCTTCAAGCCGCCAGGCCGCAAACGATCGCCGCCTGACAGCGAGTGGACATAGCCCACTTGCGACGCGGTGCAGGGCCGCCAGCGGCCGTCAAACGCCGCACAATCGCGCCAAGCGGCATATACTACATTTAGCCGCGATTTCATCGCCGCTCAATTCCGCGGGAGCCGATGGAATGAGTGTGTGCGAGTCCGCAGACAGGGGCAAACGTGCTACTCAACGAGCCATCACGAACTCAATACGATTTGCATTTCGACGTGCTGGGCATTCCCGTCCGCGTCCATCCGTTCTTTTGGGTCGGGACGCTGTTGCTGGGTCTCAGGGGAAATCCCAAACCTGCCGACATGCTGTTTTGGATCGGAGCGGTCTTCTTCTCGATTCTGATTCACGAAATGGGGCACGCGCTGGCGGCACGCTATTTCGGATGGGAGCCGCATATCACGCTACACGGCTTTGGTGGCCTCGCGTCGTATCAGCCCACTTATCGAAACCCGACTCGCGAGATCCTGATCACTCTGGCGGGACCCGTGGCCGGCTTCTTATTCGCGGCTGTTATCGTCGGAGTGATCGCCGCCAGTGGCCATGAGGTGGCACTCGATTGGGAATTCGGCAACTTGCTACCCATTGACTGGGAACCTTTTCAATCGCGTCCAGCGGAGAAGCTGCTGTGGCAGCTGCTGTTCATCAACATCTTTTGGGGACTGGTCAACTTGCTGCCGGTCTTTCCGCTCGATGGCGGCCAGATTGCTCGCGAAGTTCTCGGCCTGGCTAATCCTCGCGACGGACTGCGGCAGTCGTTGTGGCTGTCGATCATCACCGCGGCCGTCATCGCGATCTTGGCGCTGACGAAACTCGGCGATCAGTTCTTGGCGTTTTTTTTCGGCTACCTGGCATACCTGAGTTATCAATCGCTCCAGGCCAATTTTGGATCGGGCGGCGGACTGGGAGGTTATCGGTGAGACTCTCGCAGGCATCAAATGCTCTCGATCAAGTTCGGTCCCAGCCCGCTCGGCGAGTCGTGCTGCTCGGCGCCAGCAATTTGACCAAGGGCATCGGCACGGTGGTGGAAACGGCGTATCGAGCCTGGGGCCGCCCGCTGGAGG
>JAYVCO010000328.1:0-5443 GCA_043749935.1 Planctomycetia bacterium | reverse complement strand
CGCGACCAGGTGTTGGAAAAGTCCGACCCTTACGGATTCGCCGCCGAACTTCCGCCACGGACTGCTTCGAAGGTCGCGGACCTCGACAGCTATCAATGGCGCGATATAGAGTGGTTGGCCAATCGCGAGCGCACCAACGCGCTCAGTGCGCCCATGTCGATGTACGAAGTCCATCTGGGCAGTTGGAAACGGCCCGGCGACGATCCGAGCGGCTGGCTTGGCTATCGGGAACTGGCGCACCAACTGGTCGACTACTGCAAGCAGATGGGCTACACGCATCTCGAACTGATGCCCGTCAGCGAACACCCCTTTAGCGGAAGTTGGGGATATCAGACGGTCGGCTATTTTGCCGTGACCAGTCGCTACGGCAGTCCCGAAGACTTCATGTACTTCGTCGACCATTGCCACCAAAACGGGATTGGCGTCATGCTCGACTGGGTGCCGGCCCACTTTCCGCGGGATGCACACGGTCTGCGGATGTTCGATGGCACGCACCTCTACGAGCACGCTGATCCACGCCAAGGCGAGCACCCCGACTGGGGCACCTTGATTTTCAACTATGGCCGCAACGAGGTCCGCAATTTTCTCATCTCGAACGCGATTTTCTGGCTCGACAAGTATCACATTGACGGCCTGCGCGTCGACGCCGTGGCTTCGATGATCTATCTCGACTACAGCCGCGGTCCAGGACAGTGGATTCCCAACGAGTTCGGTGGCCGCGAGAATCTCAGCGCCATTTCGTTCTTGAAGGAATTCAACGAACAAGTCCATGTCCAGCACCCCGGTGTGCTCACCGTGGCCGAAGAATCCACCGCTTGGACTGGCGTTTCGCGCCCAACTTACCTGGGCGGACTCGGATTCAGCCTGAAATGGAACATGGGCTGGATGAATGACACGCTGCGATACATGCGGCACGAGGCGGTGCATCGGAAGTATCACCACGACGAACTGACTTTCAGCCTGATTTATGCCTTTACCGAAAACTTCGCGCTGCCGTTTTCGCACGATGAAGTCGTTCACGGCAAGGGATCGCTCTTGGATCAAATGCCCGGCGATCTGTGGCAAAAATTTGCCAACCTGCGATTGCTCTATGGGTATATGTACGGGCATCCCGGCAAGAAGCTACTGTTCATGGGCTGCGACTTTGGCCAGTGGAACGAGTGGAATCACGACACCAGCCTGCAATGGGACTTGTTGCAGTGGTCGACTCACCAAGGCTTGCAAAAATACGTTGCGGACCTGAACCACTTGTACCGCCGCGAGCCGGCGCTGCACGAAGTCGATTTCGAATCGCAAGGCTTCGAGTGGATCGACTGTCACAATTACGACCAAAGCACTCTGGCCTTCCTCAGACGCGCCAAGAACCCCAGCGATTTCCTGATCGTAGCCTGCAACTTTACACCTGTACCGCGTACGATGCACCGTCTGGGCGTGCCCGAGCTCTGCTGGTACGAAGAGATCAGCAACAGCGATTCGGTTTATTACGGCGGTAGCAACCTGGGCAATGGTCTGGGCCAAATGGCCGAAGCTTTGCCGTGGGACGGCCGCCCCTATTCGATTCCCGTAACGTTGCCCCCGTTGGGTGCCGTCATGTTCAAGCCCCGCCGCTAACAGCCGCCAGGGACATTCGTGCCCCTCGTCGGACGCTCGAAGCGCAAGCTTCTAAGCGGGTCACGACGAGCCGTACGAGGTTCCGGCAAAGTGATGAGCTCCTCTCAACCCGAAAACCGTGCACCGAACGAACAGCGCAGTTCCTATCGCTGTGCGGTCAGCGGTTCGCGTCGACACGGCCGCCTGACAATAGGCGATCGGGAGCTCGCCGTTGAAATCCTCAACGAATCGGCCAGTGGCTTCTCCGTCGTGTTGGATGAGGCTTCCGACTGTGCCGTGGGCGTTGTGGGAATACTGAAATCCGCAGCGGGCTGGGCGGAAGTTGAGATCAAGAACCTGCAGCTTCTGGGTCCCGCTGCGTCCGAGGAATCCGCGGACGCTGAACCAAAGCCGCGAACCCGGCTGGGTTTATTGCGTTTGCGCACTCTTGAAGAGAGCGATGCCGAAACTGAACTGAGTGTGGAACTACCCTGGCTGAGCTTGAAGACACTCGGTGGTTTTTTCGGAGCTTTTGCTCGCCCGCTGATATCCACTGCCGGCGTGACTATTGGGGCTCTTGTGCTGGGGATTCTTTTGATTTATGGGGTCGAGCAATCGATACCCTTAATACCTGAATTGGATCTCGAAATTAAAAAAACAACTGGTCACAAAGAGGCAGCTCCACCGCCGCTCAAGGGTGCCGCTCCAAAGAAATGGCACGTTAAACTCGAAACAGGCCCAACGGCTCCTCAAACTGTGCCGCAGGTGACGACGTCAGCGAAGGAACCGAGTGTTGCTTCTGGCAAGGCCGCTCGCAAGACTCGTTTTGACGATCTGCGTGCCGTCGTCGAGAATCCGGACATCAGAGAGCTCCCATGGCTGAGCCGAGAGCAAATCCGCCGATTGCGAAACTGGATCGACGACTACCGCACGAGAGCCCGCAACGCGGACGTTCCTGCGTCAAAAGCGGTCGCAACCCAGAGCCCGCAAACCGCCGGCAGATCACCGGATAGCCGCCTGGAATTTCTAACCGAAGAACAGCACCGCACCTTGCTGCGACTCCTATCGAAACCCGAGTCTGCCGAAGACCCCGCGACACCCGATAAACGGCCGGTCGAAGCCGCCGAGTGAGTTGAGGCAGATTTGCGTAAGCGATCGATCTCTCAGCGCTTCCAGAGCGCCGCTTCCAAGCCTTTCTGCTCTCAAAAACCGTCGCTTTCAGGCATGTCGATGGGCATGTCGGATTGGGCACGGCGGCGTGCGGCGTCGGCCTGCCTGATCCAGTGCACGCGTGCGTCCTTCTTCAAGTCGTCGAGCCACGCCAGGTAGACCTTGCGCTGATCGTTGCCGGCAATCGACATGTATCGCATCGGGGGCTCGGCTGCAAAATCCTTGCGCAATTCGTCGAGCGGCCGTTCGTACTCGACCAGCCTTATGACATAGGCCTTGTCTTGCGGGTGATTTAGCGCCACGCCAATTTCGCCGGCAGACAGGCTGAAGACCGCTTCCATGAATGCCGGGCCGGCGTTCTCGACCCCTTCGACCTGGCTGATGCGCGGCTGCGAGCTCATCGGATCCAGCGGAACATTGCCCACGGTCATCCAACTGAATGAGTTCGTGTCGGTCACCTTGAGAGTTGACTGGTTGGCAAAGACGTCCTTGAGCGGCTTTTTCGCCACGCGGGCCTGTATCGCAAGTTCGTCGGCCCGCTTGCGAGCCAAGTCGCGAGCCTCGATCATTTTCCAGGCTCGCACCACCGAATCGCGAATCTGATCGAGCGCGGGCACGTAGGCTGCCTCTTCCTCTGTTTTCCAAAACAGATAGGCATTCCCCTCGTTGTCTTCTCCCATGGTCGTCTTGTACGTCAGCAGGTTTTCGGCGAATGCAAACTCCGCGAACGGTTCGATGCGGAAGCCAAATTGCATGCGGCGATCCGGAATCGTGCGGCTGACGTGGCCAATGTCTTCGGCGGCAGCTTCGGTGGCCGTTACGAGAAGAAGTTTCTTGGCCTCGACTCCCTTGGCCGTAGCCAATTCCGCGAACGGAAACGGCTTGGGTTGGGTCGCTCCGGGATTGCTTCCTTTTTGAGCGCTGTAGACGTCGAGCTCGTCGGCATAACGCTTCATGTCGGCCAGCAGCTCCTCGAAGATCTCGCTGATCTGCTTGGCCGCCTTTTGGCCGGCAATCGAATCGCGAATCGTATCTTTGACCTTCTCCAACGGCTCATATTTCGGCTCCTCCGGTTTGTCCGCGGCGGGCTTGTCATCGGCCGCGGTCTCGGCAGGCTCAGCGGTCTCAGTTGGCTTGTCAGTCGATTCGGCGGCAGGCTCGTCGGTCGCGGGCTTCGCGTCTGCGTCGGCTACGGGTGGAGCAGCCGGCGTGGTCTCCGCGGGTTTCTCGTCATCTGCCGTCGCGCTCACCAGGCGAATCGGAGCTTCGGTTGATGAGTTGGGCAAAGAGAACGCGTTTTTCGGCTCGGCCGCTGGAGGTTCCCCCGGCTTCGGCTCCGTCGGCGCGGGCTCGTTTGGCTTGGTATCGGGTGCGGGAGCATTGGGGGCAGGCTCTGTCGACGTTTCCTCGCCAGACTCGCCCGGTTTTTTTTCCTCGCTCGGCGCCGCGTCGTCTGGCTTTGCTTCTTCAGCCGAATCAGCTGGCAATTCCGCAGCGCGAAACTGCGCTTTGTTCTTCTCGTAATACTCGCTGATTTCAGCGTCGGTCACTTCGGGTTTGAATTTCTCTTTGAACTTGGCGAAGTCGGCTTTGAAATACTGAAAAGCGGCCCGCTTGGGCTGTTTGAAGCCCGGCTCCGGCGATGCGGGGTCGGGATACTCGTTCTTGTGCTCCTCGTAAAACGGCTCGAGATCACCGTCTTTCGGGTCGGGCACTTGCGCGATGAAGTCGGCCACGGCCAATGGCATTACTTCGGCCGTTGCGCGGCGATTCAGGCGGGCGTAATACTCAAACCGCTGCGCCGGCGGCACATCGCCCAGGCTTAGCCTGAACAGTTGAGAATACTTCGAGGCCAGCATCTCGGTGCGAATGGCGTCGAACAGACGGGCCAGGCTCACCCGGCGTCCAACTTGTAGCCGACCGATGACGCTTTGCAGGTCCTCGCTGGTCAGGCTATCGGCTGTAATTTGCTTCAGAAGATCGTTGATGGCCTGGTCGCTCACGACCATACCCATCTGCGAAGCACGCTTGGAAAGCAACAAGGTTTCCAGCGCCGATTCCTCGGGACTCGGCTTGGAGCGACCCATCAACTCTTGCTGCCAGGACCCGAACCATTGCTCGATGCCTCGGTCGAGCATACGCACATCCATCAGACCTTTTTTGACTTGAGTCTGCACCGTCTCGATCGAAACGAGCCGCAAAAAGTTCTCGACCAGCTCGCGCGATTGGCGAATGCCGGCCAGATCGCCCTCCGTCAGCGGGCCGTATTTGGTTTCGACGACGACCGGATTTTCTTGCGGTCCGGTGCGGCCGACATATTTCATCAACGGATCGAGAAATACGAAGGCCACCATAGCCGCGACGCCGACGACTGCCAGCAGAATTTTTTGATTTCTGCGAAATATTGTAAATGGACTTGCCACGGACGGGTTCCCTCTGGTGGTGCGGTGGCCTGGGTGGCAAATGTGTCACCCGCGGCGACCGATGGCAGAAAAATAGCTGAATGGACGGGCCCAAAAAATGCGCCGTCGTGGTGATTGTAGGGGCGTCCCTAGTAAATGCAATCCCGAACAGGGCCGCACTTTGCCGCGTTTTACCTGGGCGTTCGTGACCAACGTAGCGACCCTGCCACGCACCGCATGCACGACCCACAAGATCGTGATTCGAGTAACGCCGGTATCGG
>JAYVCO010000327.1:0-37314 GCA_043749935.1 Planctomycetia bacterium | reverse complement strand
CGCGCGGCCCGGCAGGGCAAGAATCTTTTCGAGGCTCATCGCGCGCCGGGCCGCGAACTGGGTTTGCACGATCTCGATCCGCCCCCATTTCGAAACTTCGTGGCGATCGCGCGGAAAGTAATTTAGCTCCAACTGGCCATTCTCGATCCGGTGCGTGGCCAGCAATTCTGCCATCCCTTCGGCGAACCAGGGAGTGCCGCGGCCGTGGGCGAGCGTGTCCATGAAAGCGTGCGTTCCCTCGTGCAGCAGCAAATGGCGGCGATAGTAGGGGCTCGTCTGGTCATAGAGCCAGAACTGCTTGCCGCGCGAATACCCGTTCAAGAAGTTCGGCAGATCAGCCGGCACCATGCCCGCGGCCTCGAAGTGTTCGCGAGCTTTCATCAAGTAGCCGCGCAGCTTCCAGTCGGCGTGTTCTTTGGGATCCACGCCGAAGTAGGCGCACCACTGCGGAAACGCCTGGTCAAAAATGTCGGGCAGTGCGTCGATCTCGGTGCTGGGAGGAAGATCGGTGAAGAGTGTCAGGTGCTGCGAGTCGATCTGGCGAATCGTGGGCGCCTTGGCGGGCGCGGCAGGTGGCTCGGCGGCCAGTATGGGGACGGCTATTAGCAGGGCGCTTGCAAACGCGATCGCTCGAAGATTCAGGATGTCCCGTTGCGATTGCATGTTGTGCATGGCGCGCTGCTAAGCCGCTAGCGGTGGCACGGCGCCGCTCGCATGGGTTGCCTTGAACGACTCGACGCGGCAGATTCTGTTAGAGCGCTCGGCGAATTCTTCGACGGGGCCGGCCGTCGCGACCGTAGAGAGGGGGCGCCGGCTTGGGGGCTTCCGCAGCCGCGTCCGCGCCGTCCCCAGCCGCGGCGTCTGCCGCTCGAACCGCCGCTTGCGACACCGGCGTGATTTCGCGGGAGGCAAACCCAGGCACGTCGTCGCGCTTGAGCAGCCGGTCGATCCGCATTTCGATGCGCGTCAGTTCGCTACCCTCTTCGGGCGTGACGAATGTGTAGGCGACACCTTCGCGACCCATCCGGCCGGTGCGCCCGACCCGATGTACGTAGTCGTCGCAGAACTGCGGAATGTCGTAATTGAAGATATGCGAGATGCTGCTGACGTCGATGCCGCGGCCCACGACATCCGTGGCCACCAGGACGCGAACTTTGCCTTCGCGAAAGGCCGCCATCACCCGATCGCGGGCGCTCTGGGCCAAATCTCCGTGGATGCACGCCACGTTGTCGAATTTCTTGGTCAGCCGCCGCTCGACCTTGTCGGTGCCCCGTTTGGTACGGCAAAAGACGATGGCCTGGTGCGGTTGCTCACGTTTCACGAGGTGCTCGAGCAACTCGAATTTCCGATCGGCGTCGACCGTGCAATAGAACTGTTCGATCGTCTCGACCGAAATGTCGGTCGGCGAGAAGTTGAGCGACTCCGGGTTGCGCATGTAGCTGCGCGCCAGCCGCTCGACCGGCGGCGGCACCGTGGCACTCAGTAGCAGGGTTTGCCGCTCGCGAGGGCAGCGACGCAGAATTTTTTCGATGTCGGGCCGAAAGCCAATGTCGAGCATCCGGTCGGCTTCGTCCAAGACGACGATCATCAGATCGTCCATTTTCAACGTGCCGCGGCCCATGTGATCCAAGACGCGCCCGGGCGTGCCGATGATGATGTCGGGCCCGCGCGCGAGTTTTTCGATTTGCCCTCGGATCGGCTTGCCGCCGTAGAGGGCGACCGAGTGAGTCTTGCGGCCGTGCGAAAGCTTGACGACTTCCTCGCGAACTTGCACGGCCAACTCGCGGGTTGGGACCAGAATGAGCGCCTGGGCACCGACCCCTTTTTTGTTCGGTTGGATCCGCTCGAGAATGGGGATCACAAAGGCGGCCGTTTTGCCGGTGCCAGTCCGGGCCTGGCCGAGCACATCGCCGCCGGGCAAAGCGTGAGGAATCAGACCCGCCTGAATCGGAGTGGGCTCAAGATACCCGGCCTTCTCCAGGGCCACCATCATGGTCGGAGAAAGATTAAGGTCAGCAAATCCGGGAGAGGAACTAGCGGGTGTTTCTGCAACTTTCGTGGAACTGTCCAACACAACGTCCAATGGGTGAGCTTACTGGCAAGCGGTTCCCGCAGACGCGCCATGGTCGGCAGGTAATTTGATTTCTACTGTAACTCTAGCAGCCAGCATGGGTTTCGTCAACGCCAGCCCGCTTGCGGCTGGCCTCTGGCGCGGGAGACAAGAAGGGTCAAAACCGCCTCATTATGGCGGTTAAATCGGCGACTGCGGCGACCGAGGCCGAAAGGCGATGTCGGACTAGCCATGCCGGCTAAAAGACAATAGGCCGGCCCGCCACATTGGCGAGCCGGCCTTTCTCGTCGGTTAAAAAAGCCGTTCTAGCGCTAGGCGCGCTTGGGGGCTTTCCGAGCGCCGGCCTTCTTAGGCGAACGCTTGGCGGTCTTGGCGTGCGACGGCTTCTTGGCGGCCTTCGCTTTGGTCGAGCGAGCGGCCTTCTTGATGGTCTTCTTCTTCGTCGCTTTCTTGGGGATTGCCATTTCCGTGGCTCCTCGGTTGCGGGTACCCGCTTCACTAACTGAGACATCCCCTTGGGTACCCTGACAGGGGAAGCCGTTTCGAGCTCTACGAGTTCACTCGTATCGTTAAAGCGAATCCCCGCGGGGACTCGCATCCGTTCAACATCCTTGTTCTTAATCGCCCCAGTCGTTCTGAAGAACGCTCGAAAGATCGAGAAGCTATGGGGACGGCTGCTTGTGCTCTGATTGTCGACCCCGGCTTACTTACCGTGGAAGACGAGAAAGGTTTAATTGTCAAGCTGCCAGTTGCTCCGCCCCCCTAACTTCGCGGATTGAACCAGTTATCGTAGGACCGAGTCAAGGCGAATTCCGGCAATTGGCCCAATCCGCGAAAAAATATCTTCTCGCGCGCGATGACTCGTTTTCAGTTTCAGACGCGCGCCAACGCGCGCAGGACATGGCATTCGCAAACTTGATTGGGGTCATCAAGCCAATGCGGCACAGCAGAGAGAGACATCTCGCGTGACTTGAAAAGATGCTAGCTGGATGAGGAAAATCCAGTCATCGAACTCGATTGACGAAAGCCGCAAATGCGCTTTCAACCGGCGGTTTGGCTCGATTTCTCCCCCCGGCGGCCACTTGGAAGCGAACCTTGCAACTACTATGATTGTCGCACGTTAGCCGACAAGCGCGCGAGCGACTTGTCGGCGCGCAAACCGTTCTATCGCGTCAGATTTCTGCATTCTCTTCCCGGGAGCCGTGGGCCATGCCGCTGTCTATTTCTCGCATCGTCAGAGCCCTGGAGCCTTCGGCCACTTTGGCCATGGCGGCCAAGGCTAAGGAATTGAAAGCGGCCGGCAAAGCGGTCTACGACTTTAGCGTCGGCGAGCCCGACTTCACCACGCCCGAGCACATCTGCCAGGCGGCCGTGGCGGCCATGAAAGCCGGCCACACGCACTATACCGCGGCCAGCGGCATTCCCGAGCTGCGCACCGCGATCGCCAAGCAGTATCAGGCGACCCACGGTTTGAAGTACGCGGCCGGACAGGTCGTGGTGTCGAATGGCGCGAAACACTCGCTGCACAATGTTTTCACCGCGCTGTGCAACCCGGGCGATGAGGTGATCATTCCCGCGCCCTACTGGGTCAGCTATGCCGAATTGGTCAAGCTCACTGGCGCCGTGCCGGTGATCGTGCCGACCGAAGAATCGAACAATTTCAAACTGACGCCGACCCAACTGCGCGCGGCCATCACCGGCAAGACCACGATGCTGTTGGTCTGTTCCCCATCGAACCCGACCGGCACGATGTACTCGCCCGAAGAGTTGGGACATCTGGCCGACGTCGCGATCGAGCGGAACCTGATCGTGATCTCGGATGAAATCTATGAGCGGCTGATTTATGGAAACCATCACTTCGCCAGCTTCGCCACCGTGCGGCCGGGCATGCAGGATCGCACGATCCTGGTCAACGGCGCGAGCAAGGCTTACGCGATGACCGGCTGGCGGATTGGTTGGACGCTTTCGCCGGCCAACGTGGCCACGGCCATGGCCGACCTGCAGAGCCAAGAGACGTCGAATCCCTCGAGCGTCAGTCAATATGCGGCCTTGGCCGCGCTCGAAGGCCCGCAAGAGTGCGTGAGCGAAATGCTGGCCGAGTTCGCCAAGCGGCGCGAGTTCGTGCGCTCGCGCATCGCCAGCATCGCGGGGCTTTCATGTCCCGACATGGCCGGCGCGTTCTACGCGTTCATCAATATCAAGGCCCACCTCGGCCGCATGTACGGCGGCACCCGCGTCGACAATTCGACCCAGTGGTGCCTGACGCTCCTGGAGCAACAGAATGTCGCCACGGTGATGGGTTCCGCATTCGGCGCCGAGGGATATGCACGGGTCTCGTTTGCGACCAGCCTGGACACGCTCAAGGCAGGCTTCGATCGGATCGAAGCATTCCTAGCCCGTTGAGAAATGCCATCGTGGCATTTCTCAACCTCGCCAAGTGCGGAGCGAAGCTCCGCACGGCTCGCAAAATAACGACTGGCGTCGCTATTTTGTCATCGCATTCCTGCGACATCGCAGGCTGTTGACTAAATCAACAGCCTGCTAAAAGAGCCGCTAAAACTCGGACTCGCCGCACGAGTTTTCTGACCTGTTTTTGTTGCGACTCGCAAATCACTTGATTGCGCGCTTGCACACCCTACATTAAGGGGATTTGACCTTACGCGCTCATCCCAAAAACCAGGAGCCAGATCATGAGTACCGGCGAAAGTTGCCCACTGTGTGGCCGAACCAAGGGGATGAACCACAAGAAACTGCTCTACGGCTACAAGGTGTGCAAGAAATGCCGCAACGGGTTTGCCAATCGCCGGCAGTTCGCTTTCTTCATCGACAGTTTCCTGATTCAAATCGCGCAAATCGCGTGCGTGGCCGCCGTTGCCGCCAAGCTCCGAAGTCGTACTGACTTTGACGTCGTATGGATCCTTTATTTCGTTGCTGCTGGTCAAAGACTCGTTCGCGGGTTGCTCGCCCGGCAAGGCCATGATGGGAGTGCAAGCCGTCAATCGCGAAACGTACCAGCCGATCGGCCTGGGAAGCGCGGCGGCCAGGAACCTGCCGGTGCTAATTCCATTCATGCCGCTCATCGTTGGCTTTGGATTGCTCAAAGGGTTTCGCATCGGCGACGGCTGGGCGAAGTCAAAGGTGATCTGGCGCAAGTATGCCGATAACCCGGTGTTCACCGGCCAACCTCTCCCCCAAGGCACCAGTTTTGGCCCGGCGAAGGTTAGCTTGCCGCCAGTTCAGAGTAGCGACAATCCGTACCAAGCGCCGCGGCAGTGATGAGATAACGACTTCGACATCGGAAAGATTGATCCCACCTCCCTTCAAGTTCCGATGCTATCACTAAGGCAAACAGGGTAATTCGCGTCGAGTTTACCTTACTCGAAGCGTAAGTTGCTTCGCCTTGTCGTTTTGCGTCCGTATCTGATAGCCTGATGTTTCAGTCCGGCGGCCGCTTGTTCCTGGAGAGCGCACAAATGCGACGGCAGGGCGACACGTAGTAGTTATGATGAATAGAGATGAATAGGCCGGTGGCGCCAATCGCCGGCGATTCAACTCGGATCAGGGGAAAAGCACGCGTGAAGATTCTGATAGCCACGAGCGAGGCGGTCCCGTTCGCAAAAACCGGCGGTCTGGCCGATGTTTGCGGGGCGCTGCCAGTCGAGCTAGAAAAACTTGGCCACGAGCCGATGGTGTTTCTGCCGGCTTACCGACAGGTCCACTCGGCTGGCGTGCCGATCGAGCCCACCGGAATTTACTTCGACGTGCAGATTGGCAGCAAGACCGTAAAGGGGAGCTTTTCGAAAAGCCATCTGCCCAATAGCACGGTGCCGGTCTATCTGGTTCACCAGGACCGTTACTTCGATCGCCCAGAGCTGTATCAAGAGAACGGCCAGGATTATAAGGACAACTGCGAGCGATTCGTCTTCTTCTCGCGCGCAATCCTGGAAGGCATTCGCCTGCTCGAATTGGAAGTCGACATCTTGCACGCCAACGATTGGCAGACGGGCCTGCTGCCGGCGCTGTTGAAGATCGAACATCGCGGCGTGCCCGGCTATGAAAACATCGGCACGCTCTTCACGATCCACAACATGGCCTATCAGGGCGTCTTCTGGCATTGGGACATGCTGTTGACCGGGCTCGACTGGAAGTATTTCAATTGGCAGCAGATGGAGTTCTTTGGAAATCTGAACCTGCTCAAGACGGGGCTGATTTTTTCCGATCGGCTCAACACGGTGAGTCCTCGCTACGCGGAAGAAATACAGGCCGCGCCCTTGGGCTGTGGTCTCGAGGGCGTGTTGCAAAGCAGGCGCGAAGTGCTCTCGGGCATTGTCAACGGCGTCGACTATCGCGAGTGGGACCCGGCCACCGATCCGCATCTGCCGGCCAACTACGGCGCGGAAACGGTTGAAACCGGCAAGCCGGTTTGCAAAGCCGCGCTGCAAGCCGAGCTCGGTTTGCCCGTGTTGCCAAAGGTGCCTCTGATCGCGTTCATCGGTCGGCTGGCGGATCAAAAAGGAATCGATTTGCTTTCCGCCACCGTGCGCGAGTGGGTCCATTTGCACGATGCGCAGTGGGTCATCTTGGGCACCGGCGAAGCGGCTTACCAGGAACAGTTCATGATGCTGGCCGAGCGGTTTCCACAAAAAGTGGCCACGCGGCTCGAGTTTTCCAACCGGCTAGCGCACCGCATCGAAGCCGGCGCCGACATTTTCGTGATGCCCAGCCGATATGAGCCGTGCGGCTTGAATCAACTCTATAGCCTGAAATATGGCACCGTGCCCGTGGTGCGAGCTACCGGCGGATTGGTCGACACGATTACCGATTTATCGGAAAAGACGCTCGCATCTGGCACGGCCAACGGGTTTACGTTCGGCGACTATAGTGGGCTGGCGCTGGCCGAATCGTTGCAGCGAGCTTGCAACACTTTCGCGCAAGCCGACGTTTGGAAGCGGCTGATGCACAACGGCATGCTGCAGGACTGGTCTTGGGCGACGAGCGCTCGGAAGTACATTGATTTGTATCGCGCCACGGCCAATCAGGTGCGCCGCGGTTCCGTTTCCAACCACGCCTAGCAGCCCGTTGAATTATTCGACGGGCTGCTATATCGCATGGATGCGATAACAAAATAATGACGCAAGTCGTTATTTTGCGAGCCGTTTGGAGCTTAGCTCCACACTTGGCGAGGTTGAAAAATGCCACGATGGCATTTTTCAACGGGCAGCTAGAGTAAACTAACTCGATCAAAGTCAGCGGCTCGCGGCAAATGCCGTTCGCCAACAAGTATCGAAAGGGACCATCGGCGGGCGGTCGCGGGTCATGAACCCTCCACGGGGCCCACACGGCGTGGGATTGCCATGCACGATTTATCCGTCGCTTTCGTCTGGCACCAGCATCAGCCCTACTACCCCGACGATCTGACGGGTCACAACGCCATGCCTTGGGTGCGGCTGCACGGCACCAAGGACTATTGGGGCATGGCGATGCACTTGAGCGAAGTGCCTGAGATGCGGGCCACGATCAACCTCGTGCCCAGCCTGCTCAAGCAACTTCTGGCCTACACCGACGACCATCGGCAAGACGAACACTTGCGCGTGTCGCGGCTGGCGGCGGACAGCCTCGATGAGGCCGAGCGGCTGTATCTGCTCGACAACTTTTTCATGGCCAACCCGCAGCACATGATCCGGCCCTACCCGCGCTACTACGAGCTCTATCAGCAGCGCGGGCTGAGCAGCGACACCGCCGCGCGGGCGGCGCGCCGATTTTCGGTGCAGGACATGCTCGACCTGCAATGTTGGAGCAATCTGACGTGGTTTCATCCGCTGGCTTTCGAGTTGCACGACGACCTGGCGGAATTCCGCAACAAGGGGCAACATTGGTCGGAAGACGAAAAGCAGTGGCTGCTCGACAAACAAATGGAAATATTGGCCCAGGTTATTCCATTGCACCGGAAATTGGCCGACCGCGGGCAAGTGGAACTGACGACCACGCCCTTTTATCATCCGATCTTGCCGCTGCTGGTCGACAAGAAGCTGGCACGACAAGCGATGCCGCACGTCGATTTGCCTCGACATCTCGAAGGCTATCCGGAAGACGCCGCGGCGCAAATTCGCCGCGCGGTGAAATATCATACGGAAATTTTCGGCAGTCCGCCGGTGGGAATGTGGCCTTCCGAGGGCTCAGTGAGCCAGTCGATCATTCCCCTGATTGCGGAGGCGGGGATCGAGTGGATTGCGACGGATGAAGAGATCTTGGCCCACTCGACCCACGACTGGATTTCGCGCGACCCCCGGGGCCAGGTCGAAAATCCGGAATCCCTCTATCGTGCTTGGCGCGTGGAAGAGAATGGCCGAGAGTTGCAAATGATCTTTCGCGATCACGCGCTGAGCGATCAGATCGGTTTCCACTATCAGGGCTACCAGGCCGAACACGCGGTCGACGAATTGGTAGGCAAGCTCGAAAACATTCAGCGTGCGAGCGGCGAGCAGGCCGGCGATCAACCGAAACTGGTCAGCATCATCCTCGATGGCGAAAACTGCTGGGAGTATTATCCCAACGGCGGGCTCGATTTCTTGCGCGGCCTTTATCGGCGCCTGGCTCGCCACAAGAAAATCAAAACGGTGCGCGTCCGCGACTATTTGAAGAAGCATCCGACCAGTCAACGCCTGGGCCAGTTGTTCGCCGGCAGTTGGATCAGCCACAATTTTGGCATCTGGATCGGCCATCCAGCCTGCAACCGGGCCTGGGATCTGCTCTCCGAAACGCGAACTATGCTGGTCAAACACGCGAGCGAAGACGAACTTCCCGCGGAACAACTCGCCGCGGCTTGGGACGAAATCTACATCGCCGAGGGAAGCGATTGGTTTTGGTGGTTCGACGACAGCCACTCCAGCGCCCAGGACGAACTTTTCGACCAGTTGTTCCGCAAGCACTTGCACAACGTCTACACGCTCCTCGGAGAAGAGCCGCCTCAAGCGCTGCTCAGGCCGATCGGCGAGCATCAACGTCAGGCACAACTCTTTACGCAGCCGACGGCTCTGTTGGACGTGAAAATCAACGGCCGCGAAACGTATTTCGAGTGGCTCAATGCGGGTCTCTACACGGCCTCGACAGGGCGAGGCACGATGTCGATGGCCGAACCGCCACGCATTGAAAAGTTATTTTTCGGTTTCGATGCCGAGCGACTGCTATTGAGGCTCGACTCGCACGGCAGCATGCGGCAACATTTGGAAGACGTCGATACCCTACGCATCGTATTCAGCGAGCCAGCCGGTTTCGAACTGCTGGTCACCGAGCCCAGCGTGAGAGAGCCGATCGTGCAGATGTATCAAAATGACGTGCCTGTCAGCGCCGCGGGGGTCGAAGCGGCGGCCGACGTGATCTTGGAAGTCGCGGTTGCCTGGCGGAGCCTGGCGGCGGCGACCGATGCCAAGATTCACTTTTACGTGGAACTGATCCGCAATGAACATGTATTGGAACGCATTCCGCACGAAGGAGCTCTGGAGACGGTCGTTCCCTCCCCCGATTTCGAGTTGATGATGTGGCAAGCCTGACGCGTACAAACTATTGATCTCGCTGGCCCCGAGTGCATCGGGTGCCAGGGCCGTTTTTCAAGAGCCGGTAAGTTTCCGAAAGCAGAAAAGTTCCGCTATGCCCGATTTGCGAAAAGATCCGATTGTCGGCCGTTGGGTGATCATTGCGAAGAACCGCGCGAAGCGGCCACACGACATGATCGACGGGACGGTTGACGCGCCGACTCGCGGCTTCTGCCCGTTCTGCGAAGGCAACGAACACCACACGCCGCACGAAATCGCCGCTCATCGTCAACCCGGCACCCACCGCGACGCGCGCGGCTGGCGCGTGCGGGTGGTCCCCAATAAGTTTCCGGCTTTGGAAATTGAAGGCGACTTGGACAAGCGCGGGCAAGGTATGTACGACATGATGCGCGGCGTGGGAGCCCACGAAGTGATCATCGAGTCGCCGCAACATTTCACCAGCACCACGCAACTGAGCATCGAAAACCTGCGCGAAGTGCTTTGGGTCTATCGCGACCGCCTGCTGGATTTGAAAAAGGACTCTCGGCTGGTGTATGGCATGATCTTCAAAAACGTCGGGGCGGCAGCCGGCGCGTCGCTCGAGCACACGCACAGCCAACTGATCGTTACGCCGATTGTGCCGATTAGTGTGGCAGAAGAGATCGCCGGATCGCAGGAATTCTATCGCTATCGCGGGCGCTGCGTGTTTTGCGACATGATCGAGCAGGAGCTGTCGTTCGAGCAGCGAATCGTGTTCGATTCGCCCGGTTTCGTGGCGTTTTGCCCGTTCGCGGCGCGGTTTCCGTTCGAGACCTGGATCGTGCCCACCGTCCACTCGAGTCACTACGAGACGCTATCGCGGGCCGGCGCCGAGGAATTGGCCCGCGTGGTCAAACGCGTGATGCAGAAAATCGAGCTCGCATTGGATCGGCCCGCGTACAATTACATCATTCACACGGCGCCGTTTGACACTCAAGCGCTGGGGCATTATCACTGGCATATAGAGATTATTCCGCGCGTGACGAAGACGGCGGGCTTCGAGTGGGGGACCGGTTTTTACATTAATCCCGTTCCGCCCGAAGAGGCCGCCACCTTCATGCGAGAGCTGGACGACTCGTCACAGGCGGCGCAAGAAATTCCGACCAGGGCGACTGGATAAATGGCGTTCCATTTGCCGATTACTACATTGCAACACTGAGCACTCACCTGCCCTCACGCCCCAATCGGCCCGCCATGTCGAACACTATCCGCTTTGTCCTCGTCCTGCACGATCATCAGCCCGTCGGCAATTTCGAGCACGTCTTCGAGCAAGCGTATCAAGACAGTTACCGGCCGTTTCTCGACGTCTTCGAGCGCTATGAACATCTGAAGATGGGCCTGCACACCAGCGGCCCGCTGATGGAGTGGTTCGATGCGCATCATCCGGAGTATCTCGAACGGCTGGCGCGCCTGGTGGCCGCGGGTCGGATCGAAATCATTGGCGGAGCGTTTTACGAACCGATTTTGTCGATGATTCCGCGCCGGGATCGCATCGGTCAAATCCAAAGCTTCACCCGCTGGCTCGAAGGGCGGCTGGGCGCCCAGGTGCGCGGCATGTGGATGCCCGAACGCGTTTGGGAACAGAGCATGACCAGCGATCTGGTCGCCGCGGGGATCCAGTACACGATGCTGGACGATTTTCATTTCAAGAACGCTGGTCTGTCGGAAGATCAACTGCACGGCTATTACTTGACCGAAGACGACGGCAATCTGCTGTCGGTGTTTCCCGATAGCGAACCGCTGCGCTACATGATTCCGTTTGCCTCGCCGCAGGAGTCGATCGATTATCTGGCCCGAGTGGCCGCCCGGCATCCCGGCGCGATCTGCATGTTTGGCGATGACGGCGAGAAGTTTGGAGCCTGGCCTGAAACCAAAAAACACGTGTACGACGACGGTTGGCTGGTGCAATTCTTCGATCTGCTCGCTGCCAATCAAAGCTGGATCGAATCGGTGACGCCCGCGGAAGTCATCGACAGCACGCCGCCAGTCGACAAGATTTATTTGCCCGAGGGCAGCTATCGGGAAATGACCGAGTGGGTCTTGCCATCCGAGCAATTGGCCGAGTACGTCGCGGTCCGTCGCGAGTTGGAACACGATCCCCGCTGGCCGCGCATCGCGCGATTCGTCCGCGGCGGGTTCTGGCGCAACTTCCGCGTCAAGTATTCCGAAGCCAACGAAATGTATTGTCGCATGATGATGGTCAGCCGCAGGCTGCAAGCGGCGCTCGATAACGGAATCCGTGGAGAACTGATCGACCAGGCTCGCCGCGCCCTGTATCGCGGACAGTGCAACTGCGGTTATTGGCACGGGGCGTTTGGCGGCGTCTACTTGCCTCATTTACGCAATGCCATCTATCGCGAATTGATCGTTGCCGACGATTTGTTGGATCGAGCTTTGCGCAAACCGGCCGCTTGGGTCGAGCTGACTGCCGACGACTACAATTTTGACGGCCGCCAGGAAGTCGCGTTGACGGGCGATAAGCTGATCGCACTGGCCGCGCCCAATCGCGGTGGAATGCTGTACGAGCTCGACGTGCGTTCGATTGGCCACAATCTCTTGGCCACGATGACGCGCCGGCCCGAAGCCTACCATCGCAAGGTGCTTTCGGGCGCCGACGGCCGCAACGACGTGGCCGGCGTGAGCGATCGCGTGATATTCAAGCAAGAAGGGCTCGATACTCACCTGCAATACGACGAGTTTCCGCGGAAGAGCCTGTTGGATCATTTTTACGAGCCGCAGACCACGCTCGCGGCCGTCGCCCGGGGCGAAGCGCTCGAACAAGGCAACTTTCTGGACCGGCCGTACGAGGCGAAGTTAAGACGCAATCCGAACCGGATGCAATTGCAGCTTTCCGCGGCGGGGCTGGCCGGCGACGTGCCAGTGCGGATCACCAAGAGCGTGACGATGGAAGCCGGCCGCTCGAATTTGGAAATCGCCTACTTGCTCGAGGGGTTGCCGCCGAGCCAGCCGTTGCACTTCGGCGTCGAGTTCAATTTCGCGGGCCTGCCCTCGGGCGCCGATGATCGCTACTTCTACGGCGATGATCACCAACGTTACGGTCAGCTTGGCAGCCGGCTCGACTTGAACGACGCCCAGCATTTAGGCCTGGTCGACGAGTGGCTGGGCATCGACCTGAATCTGAGTTTTTCGCGGCCGTCGGGAATCTGGGCCTTTCCGATCGAGAGCGTCAGCCAATCAGAAGGCGGATTCGAACTGGTTCACCAATCGGTGGTCGTCGAGCCGCATTGGATCGTGCAAGGGGATGCCGAAGGCCGCTGGAGCGTCGTCATGAACCTGGCAATCGACACTAGCCTCGCCGAAAGCCGCCACGAACAGCGCGTCGCGGCTCTGACGTCGTAGCAGCTCGCGCAAGACGGGTCGTGCCATCTTTTCTTACTTGAGCAGTTCGCCGGCCGAAATCACTCGCGCCAAATGGTCGGCCAGCCCCATGAAGTTATCGGTCGACGTTGGCGCCGGCCGCAACTGGGGATCGAATGCTTGTCCGATAGCCGGATCCGATCGCACGAGCATGTCGGAAATATCGCACACGCCGTAGAAAACCGCCAGCGAACTAATTCCGCCCGCACTGGCGATTTCACGTTGAAGGTCGAACGCCGTGATCGCGGAGTTCAAGTACACCGAGGCCTCGATCAGTGCGGCACGAAAGCCCGGATGACAATGGATCTCGTGCCCACAATGCCGCTCGAACGAGTGTGCCGCGCCGCGCACCGAGACCAGCATACGATCGATGAGCGATCGCAGGGCGTGCGTAAAGGCGATATCGGCATAGTCGTTCGGGTTCAAATAAGTATCGACCGCGGCGGTGACAGCGCCACAGGCCGTATGGCCCAAGACGACGACGGCCTTGAGCCCCCCGCTCAGGCTGCGCACCGCGTAATCGAAGCTGCCCATGCACTCAGTCCCCAGCACGTTTCCGGCAATTCGTACCACGAACAGATCGTTGAAGCTTTGATCGAAAATCGATTCGATCGGCACGCGTGCATCGGAACAACCCAGCACCAAGGCGAATGGGGCCTGATCGAGTGCCGCGCCGGGAAAGAACGGCAGGCCCATCGACAACAAGTCGACCGGCACGATCGTTTGCTCAGGTCCGGCGCTGCCGTGAACAGTCGCTCGCTGCATCCGGTCGATGAAGTCGACAAGGCGCTGGTTGCCTTCGAGCAATACCCGAATCGCCGCTTTGGCGTCGGCCGGGCGATCGATTGCAATCGGTCGGAACGGATCGAATCGATAAATCAAATCCATCGAATATTTCCCGAGATGGTTGAATCAATCGCGGAAAACATCCGCTGAGACCTCGTCAGACTCCGTTTACGAATCGCCATCGTCATGCCCCGCGTTCAATTGCCCCGCCTCGGCTGCCAGGGCGAACCAATCCACCTCCGGGCTGAAGCGGTCCGCTTGCCAGCCGACTTCGGCCAGCACCGGCGGCACCGCGCGGCGGCGAATCTCGCGGGCGTTTTGGTCGAGGCTCGCGTTGCTGGTTCTCGGCGACGTTTCGTTGAGCACGATCCCCGCGACCGGAAGACCCTCGCGAAACGTAGCCGCCGTGATCAGTGTTTGCAACACGTGATTGATCACGCCGAGGGTATTGCGCGCGACAACCACCAATGGAAAGCCGAGATCGGCAGACAGATCGGCCACATATTCGTCTTCGCCGAGCGGCGACATCAGCCCTCCCGCCCCTTCGACCAGAACGACATCGGACTGGTCTAGCCAAATATCCAGCCCGCGTCGCAACAGAGCCAGGTCGAGTTGCTTGCCTTCGGCCTTGGCCGCCAAATGGGGCGCCAGGGGCGCCGCGAACACCTGGGGACAAACCTCGGCCAATGTTCCTGGCGAACCAGCAGCCTTCCAAAGCGTAAGAGCATCATCGGAAACCAGCGTTCCGGCTTGCACCTCGCAACCACTGGCGGCGGGCTTGTAAACGCCCACGCGATGGCCCTGGGCAGCCAGCGAGCGGGCGATCATCGCCGCGACGTACGTCTTGCCGATTTCGGTGTCGGTGCCAGTAATAAATAGTCCGCGGACCGGTTTGCGCGTCATAGGGCATAAGTTACCATGAGTTCGATGATGAGTTCAAACCAACAAGATGAGCCCCATTCCAGCGGTCCGAGCACGGTCGTGGTTGCGCTGGTGCAAATGACGGGGCAGGTGTCGAAGGCCCAGAATGTCGAGAAGGCGCTCGCCAGGATCGGCGAAGCCGCCTCCGCCGGGGCCAATGTTGTCTGTTTGCAAGAATTGTTCGCCGGCCAGTATCCCTGTCAAACGGAAGATCACGCCCGCTTCGACGAGGCCGAGCCGATCCCTGGCCCGACCAGCCAGGCATTGTCCGAAGCCGCGCGCCGCCACGAGGTGGTCGTCATTGGTTCGTTATTCGAGCGCCGCGCGGCGGGCTTGTACCACAACACGGCCGTGGTGTTCGATGCCGACGGCTCGCTGGCCGGAATGTATCGCAAGATGCACATTCCCGACGATCCGCTGTATTACGAAAAGTTTTATTTCACACCCGGCGACCTGGGCTTTCGCGCGTTCGATACGCGATTTGGTCGCGTGGGTGTTTGTGTCTGCTGGGACCAGTGGTATCCGGAAGCGGCACGGCTGACGGCACTGGCCGGCGCGCAAATCATTTTCTACCCGACTGCGATCGGTTGGCTGCCGGATGAGAAGGATGTGTATGGCGCGAGCCAGCACTCGGCGTGGGAGACGATGATGCGCAGCCATGCGATTGCCAATGGCGTGTTCGTGGCCGCCGCGAATCGCACCGGTAGAGAAGGAAAACTGGAATTCTGGGGCGCGTCGTTTTTGGCCGATCCCAACGGAAACATCCTCGCCCGGGCCACGCACGATCGCGAAGAAACGATGCTCGTCGAGTGCAATCTTGAACAGATCGACGTGGTGCGCACCCATTGGCCTTTTCTGCGCGATCGACGCATCGACGCTTATGGCGATCTGACGAAACGTTATCTCGACTAGGCCGTCTGCTGTCTTTTGTTCTTCACGATGGTTGCTCATGTCAACTGACACGCCCGCATCGCTCGGATATCGCTGGCCGGCCGAATGGGAGCCGCACGCCGCGACGTGGCTGGCCTGGCCCCACAAACCAGAGACCTGGCCTGGGAAATTCGAGCCGATCCCCGGCATTTATGCCACGTTGGTCCGCACGCTCTCCGCATTCGAACCCGTACACATCTGTGCGGGTGGCGAAAACGTGATGGCCGAAGCGAAAACGCTGGTCGGCGGATTGCGCCATGTCGTGTTGCACGACATCCCCACGAACGACGTCTGGGCACGCGACCACGGCCCGATGTTTCTTTCAGGCCCGGAGTCGCTGCCGCCAGCGCTCATCGATTGGGAGTACAACGCGTGGGGCGGAAAATATCCGCCGTTCGATCTCGATAACCTGGTGCCGGCCCGCGTCGCCAGTCTTACCGACCGACGCGTGTTCACTCCGGGAATCATCTTGGAAGGGGGCGCCGTCGACGGCAATGGCGGCGGCACGGTGCTGACGACCGAACAGTGCCTGCTCAATCCCAACCGCAACCCGCAACTATCGCGTGCCGACGTTGAGCGCTATTTGCGAGACTATTGTTGTGCCAAAAAGATTCTCTGGCTGGGTGGAGGCATTGTTGGGGACGATACCGACGGTCACATCGACGAACTGGCCCGCTTTGTCGGTCCTACGACGGTGGTGGCCGCACTGGAGGAGGACCCGCGCGACGAGAATTACGAGCCCTTGCAAGACAACTACCTGCGTCTGCAAGGCATAAGCGATGAGCGGGGTCGGCCGCTGGAAGTGATTCCGATCCCCATGCCGCGGCCGCTGTTCTTTGAAGATGCCCGGCTGCCGGCCTGCTACATGAATTTCTACATCGCCAACGGCGTGGTGATCGTGCCGCAATTCAACGATCCGGCCGACCGAGTGGCCGTCGAAACGTTGGCGAGGGTCTTCCCGGGCCGGCAAATCCGCGGCCTCGACGCCGTCGACCTGGCCTGGGGCCTGGGAGCGTATCATTGCATTACGCAGCAGCAGCCGGTGTAATCCCCGCCCGCCGGATGAATGCCGGACACTCGCTACTTCTTCAAATAGAACAGTGCCAAGCGATCGCCGAGCTTGTCGCCGGCATTTGGCTTGAGCACTAGCGAGTGCTCGAAGCTTACGGTTTCCAAGAGCATATAGCGCCAAGCCAAGCCGCCCTTGCGGCCGCTCAGGGCTCGATAGAAGTTGTTCCCCTCGCCCGGCCGACCCCAGAACGATTCCAAATCGGCCGATGCCCAACCCTCTCGGGGCTTTCCGTCGACATCGAGTGACGCGACGCCGGTCGTACCCTCGGGCTGCTGATAAACCAGGGCCACCCAACGACCACCGCCGGACTGACTGATCAGGTCGTGCAGATCCGAGCCGGCGGATTGGAAGACGCCACGCAAGCGCATGCGGCTCGCGAAATCGGCCCGGTTCTTGTCGTTGGCTCGATTGACCGACATCGAAACGGCGATTTTCTCGATCGGCTTTGAACCACGGTTTCGCACCGCGACGGAAATCCCGTTTCCAAATGGCATCGCCAGCAGATTTGCAAAGCCTTCCTTGCTGGTCAGGACCAGGCTGTTGAAATCCTTGGTGTCCTCGGTGCCTGCAAACGCAGGGTAGAGAAACCGGGCCGGCGCGGCGATGGCGGGCACCGATTCGCCGTCGATCGTGACCTCGACCCACAGGTCGTTGTCGGCTAGTGCCGTGCGACTGGTCTGCAAGCGCAGCCAGTTTACGATGCCCGCGCCTTCGACCGACGCCAGTTGCACGGTGGTGCCGGGCTCGATCGTGCGCGGCTCGGAATTGATCCGATCGTAGATCTCGGCCTCGCGAAGTTTTCCGCCGGCCATTCCTTCGTGGCGATAGCTAATGGCCTGCGGCATTCCGCGCGGCACGCCGGGACTCTTGCGCGTGAAGCTTTCGACCGGCACATCCTTGGGAAACGTGACGTAATCGAACCGATAGGTGGCCGGCAGCGGATCGGTCACGACGATCTTGAGGCTCTTGGCAAAGTTCAAACACCCGAGCACCGGCTGATCTTGATGGGCAATTCCAGGCACATGATCGAACAGGTGTTCGGCGTCGCACTCGATGCGCGGCTCGGTTTCGCCGTCAAAATAAAACGCCATCCGACCGGCGGCAAAGCTGCGCCAGCAGCGCACAAGCGCGCCCGGACCGGTCAGCTCGGCCAGTACGTGTTCGCCGCCCTTGGGAACGGTTTTGCTGACCACACCCGAACCCAAACCATCGACTCGCGAAAGCCGCTCGCTGTTCATCACGCGATCGAGCACGATGCCGGCCGCCGGTTCGGGGTGCGGCTGATACCAGGCATCGAGGCCCAGTCCCTCGGGCGCTTCGTGAATGTAAATCTCGCGGAAACGCACCTTGCCGCCATGATCTTGCACGCCGATCCAGCCCTTCAAGTGCCGATGTTTGAGCTCCGGCAGTTCGGCCGTGTTCACTTGTTGCACCAACTCGCCATTGATCCAAGCCGAGATCATGCGGCCATCGGCTTTGACGGTGATGCGATTCCACTCGAGCGATTTGTCAGCCCGGTCGAGCGGCGGAAGATTGCCGTAGATTGCCATCGTCGAGTCTTTGACTTCGCCCGGATGATCCAGAATCTGCAATTCCATGCCGTCGCCCGAGGGCCAGCCGTCTTTGGCGGTGCGGATGGCCAGGCCCGAGTTGCCGCCGCGCGAAATGGTATAGTCCAAGGAAAGCGTGAAATTCGCATATTCCTTGTCGGGTCGCAGATAGTGCAATCCCTTGTGGGCGATGGGAATGATGTCGCCATTGTCGACTTTCCATTCGCCCTTGTTATTGTTGACGAACCAGCCGCTCAGATCTTTGCCGTTGAACAGCGAATTGCCACGCGGCTCTTCCAGCCGCAGATCGGCGAGCGTGCCCTCGCCGGCGGGCACCGAGAGCGCAAGCCCGAAACGACGGTTGCGATCGAGCGAGACCTCGCCCGTGACTTTACCGTCGACAATGATCGAAAGCGTATTGCCGCTACGGCGGATACCGGCGCTGTGCATGGCACCGGCTGCAAGCGGATCGATCTTCGCGCCGCTGGAAAGAACCTGGTCCATGGCGCGCACCGCGCCGCAGCCGTCCCCTTCCTTGAACGTCAACAGCAGGCCCGGCCCACTCGGCACGTCGGGCAAGCCAACTTGCCACGCGCCCCCAGAACCGACCGACCACTGAAATCGCAGCTCGAAATCACCGACGGTCCAACCGGAGAGCAGGGGAGTGGACTGGGCCGTGCCGGTGAGCCGGCCCTGGCTAATGCTCCAATGGGCGGGCCGCGTCGCTCCATGCTCCCAGCCGGCGAGCGAATCGAGCCGCAGCAGTTTTACGCCAGCCGGTTCGGCGGCAGAAAGCGGAGAACTAACGGCGCCGATCGCCAACGCCAAAACCGAGCCGAGCCAAGCCTGTTTCGCAGTCATCCTGGTAAGCCTTTTCAAGGGTGTAAGTCAGCGGTTGTTAAGAGCAAGGAGCAAACCAAACATCACGCGATGGACCGAAAACCTAGAGGCCCAGGAATTCCTCCAACGCGTCGCGCATTACTTCGGCGTTGGCGTCCTGGCCGGTCCAAATCTTGAAGGCGATCACCGCCTGGTTGACGAGCATGCCCAACCCGTCCAGCGTCTGGCAACCGCGCGAGCGAGCATCGCGAATCAATCGCGTCTCGGGCGGATTGAAAATCACATCGGCCACGACCATGTCGGGCTCGAGCGTTTGCACGGCCAGCGGCACCCGGGCCGAAGCGTCGCCCAATCCAATCGACGTGGCATTGATCACCACCTCGACCTCGGGAGGAACTTCGAAACTGCCTTCCCATTTCACATACCGCGCCGGGACGTGTACTTTCTCGTTTAGCAATGCGACCAACTGCTGGCCGCGCGTTTCGTCGCGATTGACGATCGCAATTTGCGCCGCGCCGGCCAGACCCACTTCAACGGCAATCGCGCGGGCCGCGCCGCCAGCGCCCAGAATCAAAACGTTCTTTCCGGTCGGGTCGGTGACTTCGCGCAACGATTGCACGAAGCCCTTGCCGTCGGTATTCTCGCCCACCAGTTCATCGCCCACGCGATTGACGCAATTGACCGCGCCCATCAAGGTGGCGGCTTCGCTCGTGCGATCGAGATAGGGAATGATTGCGACCTTGTGCGGAATCGTCAGATTGCAGCCGCGAAAACCCATCGCACGCATGCCGCGGACCGCGTCGGCCAGGTTTTCGGGCGCGACCTCCAGCGTCAGATATCGCCAATCGAGGCCGACCTGGACGAAGGCCTTTTCCATCATGTATTGCGTCGGGTTCCCCGCCACGGGCTGGCCAAACACCGCTACGATTTCTTGGATCACGGGGTTGGACACGGACGCGGTTTCTCAGAGGATTTTTCGAGGCTTTTGGGCAGTCAGCAAGTGTGCGTCTATCTTGATCGAGCGCGGGAAGGAATGCAACGGCCGGCGAAATAGGGGTTGGGGACTAGGGATTCGGGATTAGGGAAAATGCAGTTCTTTTGCCTTTGTGCTAACCACTATCCACCAACCACTAACCACTATTCCTCACGGCAGCCAGACCTTGGCGGCCGAGTTTTCCTTGGGGGCGTTATTGTTTCGCCGGGCTTTGATGCGTACGTAGGGTGCCACATAGCGGCTGCGGTGCGCAAAGCTGCCGACTTCGGCCTGGTCGTCGGCGTGCAAGGGTTCGAGCAGGTCTTCGATGGCAAAGCCGGCGCGACACATTCCGCCCAACAGCTCTTCCCAGCGATGCAAAAACTCGACCGTGCCCGGCTCGCGATGAGGACTGCCGACCACGCTCGGCAGCGGACCGCTACGATAGTAAGGCTCGATCAACTCGTATCCGCGCCGCGCAGTCGGGTCGACGGCCGCTTGCAAACTGGCTGGCTGCTTGTGTTGGCTGATGTACAGCCCGCCCGGCACCATCACCCTGGCAACCTGGCGATAGACTTCCACCACGTTGGGCACGTAGCAAGTGCTGACCGGCTGAATCACAATTTCGAAGCTCGCTGGTTGAAGCGCGGTCAGGTCGTCCATCGACGCTTCGATCGTCCGCAGCTCCAGTCCACGCTCCGCAGCCACAGCACGATCGAGCGCCAACATTTCGGCGCTGATGTCGACGACCGTCACCAGCGCTCCGGCGGCGGCGTACAGCGCGCTTTGGCGTCCGCCGCCGCTGGCCAGACACAAGAGCCGCCGGCCCGCGATCGTGCGGCCCAACCAACCCGGCCCATCGACGACGGCCAGTGGATTGCGAAAATCCTCATCGGCGGCAGGCTGCGTAAAACGTGCAGAAGCGCGCACGCGCGCGTCCCACGCCTTGCGGTTATGTTCCTGCGGAGAACTCATTAGAGGGTTGTTTCGACCAGCTATGTTGTAAATCGAGGCTGGCTCGATTGGACACAGCCAAGGCCCCGACTGTCAACGCGCGGCGGCGCCTGCGAAATCCACAGGCCAGCACAAAACCGACCGCCAACAGCGTCAGCGTGGCTGGCTCGGGCACCACGTTGATCACGCCGACACCGTCCAGGTCGAAGCCGCCGCTGGCCGACGCGGTGGGGTAAGGATCATTGATCATATTGCCCAACGAGTCTTGCGTCCCCAAACTTGGATTGATCGAGCCGACGACGTCGATGATTCGCACAAAATGGATCTGGTTGACGTCGACGTTGGGCGACAGGCCGGCGAGCTGGTGCAGGTCGAAGGGAGTGCCAAATCCACCGCGATACTTGCCCGCCAGGTTGTCGAGGTTTGTGGCGTCGAGCGAGCTGAACCCGCCGACTTGGGTCGTGGTTTGCGTGAGCGAGACGGCCGGAAATCGCAAGAAGTCTGTTCCGTTGGTGCTAACTTCGACGACCGCCAGTTCCAAAAAGCTGTCGCTAAAACTGTTCTCGAACACCGCCAGATCCGCGCCCGGACCATCGGCGATCGGCCGGTCGAAGCTGAGCGTGATTTGTCCACGATCGCCGAGGCTGACCACGTGCAACGAATTGCCGTCGGCGACGGCCAGCGCCTCGTTGCCGGTTCCGAACGAAGCGAGCCCGCCCGCTGGATTGGCAATGTCCATCGGCCCGCGAATCAGGTTTTGAAACCCGCTGGCCCACTCGACAATCGAGGGGCTGGAGTTGGGAATCGCGGTCGAGCCGGGCTGCCCGGCGGGCGGAGCATAAGGGCCGGCCGAGGCTTGGGCCACCAACAGGATTGCCAGCGTTGCCGATAGTATCGAAACGTGCATTAGTCGAGTCCTCGCAGGTTCAAGAAGGATGGAAAAATCTGGCGCTCAAGACACGCTCATCCGCTCGTTGTGCGCGCACCGCGAGCGGACATCGCGTTCGATCTTTTTTTGTGATCTCGGCGACGAAACTCTAAATGATCAGCGGCCAAAGCCGCCTTTAACGACGCCGCATTCGGCGGCGCAGCGGAAGCAAGAGCAGGCCGACCAGTGCTAACGCAGCGGTGCTTGGCTCGGGAACAGTAAAAATCGACGCGGGATAAATTCCCTGGTGGTCGCCATAGCCAGTGACCAGCACGGCATTGTTATGCGAATCGTAGGTCACGGCCGAGTAGCCGTTGTTCGTGTACAGCCGGCTATTACCAATCGTGTCGAACACGGTGACTCCATCGCCGCCGCCGACGAACAGGAACCTCCGCTGGTCGAAAAACATTCCGGCCCCACTGTTGTTGTTCAGCGAGTTGAAGAGCGTTCCGGCAGTCCATTCCAGCGGAGAATTATTCGCGGCCGCGGTATTCAGTTGCGTCAATGCGAAGCTGCGAATCTCGCCCTGTTGGGGCCCGTATCCGATGTCCGCGTAGAGTAGTCCATTCTGAACCGCCATCGAAGCGCCCGCGCCAGGAATGTTTTGAATGACGCTCTTGACGATGTCGGAGGTCAAGTCATATCGCGAAACGCTGCTGGCGCTAAAACTTGCGTTGCCCTGGTTGATGAAGAATTGGCTGGCGGAAAGCGGGCTGGCGACAAACGCGTCGTGCCAAGGGGCAGTGCCGCCGACCGGCGCTGAAACGGCGCCGCCGGTTTTCGGCATCACGAACATCATGCCATTGAACGTTCCGCCCAGGTTGCCGCCCGCGCCATTGCCCAGCAAGATTTGATTGCCGTCGCTCGAAAAACTGATTGGTCCGGGGTCCGAGCTGTTCGTGTTGGGCACCGAACCAAACGGATTGAACACGCTGGTCCCGGATGCACTCTCTTTCAACACGCTCACTCCATCCCACACATACAGCAAACCGTCGCTGGGGCCGAAAGTGGCCGAAACCGTGGAAAACGGCGGCACGTTGGGCGAAGTGGGATTGGGAAACGTGATCGTGATTGGCGCCGCGGGCAGCGGAACTTGCGCTCCTGCCGCGGTCGATGACAAAATCGTGAAGACAACCGCTACGCCGCCGAGAGCGACCTTCGAGGCGGCAGAGAAAGCCTTTCGATTCTTGGGGCCAGCGTCGGTCAACTTGCTCGTCGTTACATTGTTCGTCATGTGAGACCTGCTGAATAAGTTTGAAGTCGGGTTTGGATAGTTCATGGGTCGTGTTTCAAAATGCGCTGCCATCGAGCACTTCTTCACTGGCGCGCGTGCAAATCGCTGCCAACGTGTCGAGGTCCATCTGTTCGAACAAAAAGTGCACCGAGCCGTCGCACATCAGGGCGTTGATCCCGCCGGGATGATCGCTCCACATTTCGTTGTTGGCCCACAAGTAGGGCGGCGACGTGCGATCGTTGATGGGGCCCGATTGGTCGAAAATGTTCTGGCCGTTGGCCCATTGGCCGTCGAAGGCGGGCCCGCGGCCGGTGTCTTCCGAGACGATGATCGTGTGCGAGGTGCCGTCGCGGATCTGGCCGATCGCAATTGGTTTTTCATACAGCAGCACGCCGTTCATGTACGGCTTGTTCAAACCTGAGAAGCCGAAATTGCCGCCGTAATCGGTGAATGCCAAGTCGTCTCCCGGATCCCACTGCCCATTGCCATTCATGTCGCCGGTCGTGTCACCCTTGCGGTCGGAGGCCAAGGTCGAAGTGCTGGGGCAATTGTAAATCGATAGCACGGTGCCGCCGCCTGCGCGGTTTTGCTGGCTGTCGTAGGCGAAGTTCAGATCAAACCGACCCGAGATGCTCGTCTCTTCGATGAACGGCAGCAAGAAGATCGACCAGGCGTGCTGCTTGCCGTGAGGGTTGTGGCCCGTGCGGCCGTCGATCAGGCCGGGCGGAAAAGTGCCGATGGCATCGTGATAGGCCAACAGGCCGATGCCGATCTGCCGCAGATTATTGGCGCAGCTACTACGCCGGGCGCTCTCGCGCGATTGCTGAATGGCCGGTAGCAATATCGCCACGAGCACGCCGATGATGGCGATCACGACCAGCAGCTCGACGAGCGTGAAAGCTCGAGAGCGCAGGCGGCAAAGTGCGGGATGCTGTTTCGTCACGGGTCGTTCAAGCGCACACGGTTCGCGCGTGCCAACGTCGAGACAGAAACCGAGGGGGTGCGTGCAGCGGGCGCAAAGAGCCAGCGCGCATGACCCGGGTTCGAGTGGTCAACGAGAGCAAGAGCGAACGATTAGCGGCGTCCTAAGGCCAACAAACACTCTGCGGCCCCCGTCCCTCGCGGCGAGCCACCGATCAACGTGTTGGTAGGTCTTCTGACTCCCGAGTTCGGGCTGGGCTGGCCTTCTCGTCGGCGTCGGTTCACCTTGCGGCGACCCGGGCAGACAATGGCACGAATCAGCTTCCCTTGACACTCGGTTACAGCGGCGGGGCCGTCCCGGAATTGCACCGGAGTTCCCTGTTTGTCGGACACTTCAAGAGAGAAGCCTCCGACCACCAACACACGCTAGGCGGGCAATCTAGCAGTAGAGGTTGGGTTTGTCAAACTGCCTGAGGAAAAAGGTAGTGACATCATTTGAACAGTTTTTCATCGGTCGCCCGTTTCCGCCTTCATAGCCTCGATTTGATCCTTGAGGGCAAAGATTTCTTGGCGTAGTTCCATTTTTTCCCCAGCCCACCGCACTGCATCTCGTGAATCTGTGACGGAACCCTTGATGGCGAAAGCCAACATGCCTGCCAAGAATCCAAGAATGCCTGCAAAGACGACCCCAACCGTTATTCGCGGTTTTAGTTTCATGCCCTGATTCTACTCTTCGCTCATGCATGAAAAAACAGCCGATTGGGAAAGGTAGTTTTCCGGTTATATCGACCACCAAACGTTAGTTTTGTAGATGGGCAGTGACCTACCAAAAAAAGCGAGCTGGACGAATAAGTCGTCCAGCTCGCGAGTTGTTACTTCTTAACGGTCAGCGACGCGTCGCTTAATCCAAGAACCCGACTAGCTCTTGGCTGCGGCTGGGCTGTTGGAGTTTCCGGACGGCCTTGGCTTCGATCTGGCGGATGCGCTCGCGGGTCACTTTGAAAATGTGGCCCACTTCTTCGAGCGTATAGCTGTAACCGTCGCCCAAACCGTAGCGGAGCTTGATGATCTCGCGCTCGCGGTAGCTGAGCGTTTTGAGCACCTTGGCAATCCGGCCGCGCAACATCTCTTGCGCGGCGCCGATGGCCGGGTTTTCAGCACCCGAATCGGGCAATAAGTCGCCGAAATGGCTGTCTTCGCTGTTGCCCACCGGCCGATCGAGGCTGATCGGGTAGCGGCTCATGGCCAACACGCGACGGGCCTCGTCGACGGCCGTGCCGGCGGCTTTGGCGGTCTCTTCGATCGTCGGCTCGCGACCCAACTCTTGCAGCAACTGGCGCGAAACGTTCCGCACGCGCGACATCGTCTCGACCATGTGGACCGGAATCCGGATCGTGCGGCTCTGATCGGCCACCGCCCGAGTGATCGCCTGGCGAATCCACCACGTGGCGTAGGTACAGAACTTGAAGCCGCGGCGATACTCGAACTTGTCGACCGCGCGCATCAAACCGGCGTTGCCTTCCTGAATCAAATCCAAGAAGCTCAACCCGCGGTTGCGATACTTTTTGGCGATCGACACGACCAATCGCAAGTTGCCTTCCGACAATCCGCGCTTGGCCTGCTGATATTGCGAATAGACGACCTTCAAGCCCATGACCCGATTGCGCAGGCTGGTGGGCGACTCCTGCGTGGCCCGCAAGATCGTGCGATACTCGATGATCCAGGACTTGCGTTCGGCGAGCGGGCCCTTGGCCTTCTTGTGGGCATCGATTTGCGCCTTGAGTCCATCGACGCGCCGGCTGAAATCTTCCAGCGTGCGAATCATCGGCTCGATGCGCTGGGTGCGCAAGCCGAGCTCTTCGACCAACTTCACCGCGCGGCGGCGGCGGCGACCCAAGCGATGCCAGGCGTCGCGACGCTGCGACATTTTATAGGACTTGCTGCTGGCGATCCGGTGATCGTCGCGGTTCTGTTTGAGCAGGATGTCGATGGTCCGCAAATTGTGCGGAAAGCGGCCCAAAATCTGGTCTTTTTCCAAGCGGTCGGTCACCGAGACCTGCACGGTCCGATCGAACGGAAGCTCGCCGGCATGCACGCGCTTCAGCACCTTGACCGCGACTTGAATGACGTAGTCGCACTCGAGCAAGCGGCTGCGAAAGCGAGCGCGCGTGATCTCGATTTTCTTGGCCAGCGAGATTTCTTCCTGCCGCGTGAGCAGCGGGATCTCGCCCATCTGCGTCAGGTACATGCGCACCGGGTCGTCGGACCACGATTCGCCTTCTTCCTCGGCAACGGCCAACAGGTCTTCAGCCTTGGGATCCAGATCCAGATCCAAATCCGCGCCAAGTTCGACGCCGTCTAGATCATCGTCCAGATCGAGGTCGCCGGCGGGCTTGTCCGATAATTCGCTGGCCTCTTCCTGATGCGGCGTCGGATCGTCTTCCAATTCGTCCAATAATGCGTCGTACAAGTCAACACTCCTACGGTGAGCCAAATGAAATGAGTGTCCGATTTTCAGCGTCGAACGTTAACAGACAGGGCGTGTGCAAAGACAGGAACCGATACGAGGTACGATAGTTGGTGTGCTGCAGGAGCGCGGTAGGTCACAAAAAACCTTCCTGCCAAAACGCGGCGTGCTAAAACGCGGAGTAAGGGTCCAGCACTTTAGATCCAAGCTATTATCCCTAGAGCGGCGGCCAAAATCCAACAAATTCTATCACTCGTTTGTTGGACGGAGCGCCAAGTTCAAAATTTGGCAAGAAATTACGTCTGGACAAACGAGACCGATACTCAACCTATTCAACGTATCTTTCCCATTTTCACATCACGCACGCGCGGCCTAGGGACCCATCTACGCGACCTTCTGAAGCGATCAATTGTAACCGCGAAGGGCAATCGGTCCAGTGTTTTACCAGGCCACAAACCACGATTTTCTTCACTGTCTTCGTTGCTTGTTCGCTGGCGCTTGCGGCGATAGCATACGGAGCGATCTGTCGGTTCGCGTTCCCAAGATTGGAAGGAAACTACGCCGTGGAACCTCTCAAAGGCCGTGTGGCGCTCGTCACCGGAGCCAGCCAGGGTATCGGGCTGGCGATTGGAGTGGCCCTGGCCGAAGCTGGTGCCAGCGTTGCCTTTAACTATCGCCAGGACCCTCACGAAGCGACTGCGGCAGTCGAGCAAATCGAGCGATTGGGTGGCCGGGCGGTCCTCGTCAAAGCGGATGTCGCCGAGCAGTCGGCGGTCGAACGCATGGTCGCGGAAACGGTTGCCAGTTTTGGCCGACTCGACATTGCCGTCAGCAACGCGGCCTTCAGCGATCGCGAGCTGTTTTATGAGGCCGACATGGATGGCTTTCGTCGCACGGTCGACGTGACGATGTGGGGAGCCTTTTACCTGCTGCGGGCAGCCACCCGGCAAATGATCGCCCAAGGCCCCGCAGGGGACACTTGCGCGGGCTCGATCGTGCTCATTAGCTCCCCCCATGCCTACGTGCCGGTGCCCCGTTCGATGGCCTACAACATCTCGAAGGCCGCGATCGACCAAATGGCCCGGACCGCTGCCATCGAGCTGGTGGAGCAAAAGATTCGGGTCAATCTGGTGACACCCGGCTGGATCGACACGCCGGGCGAACGAAAGTTCGCCAGCGACGAGACGATTCAAAACGCGTCGGGCAAACTACCTTGGAAGCGATTGGGGACGCCCGCCGAGGTCGCGCGGGGCGTCGTGTTTCTCTGCGATCCGGCCAGCGACTATATTACGGGCAGTGCTTTGCTCATCGACGGCGGCATTACGCTTCCCTGGTGGGCCCATCGTGGCTCGGGAGTGCCTGAGTAGCTCGCTCGCGGCCGCCTGCCGTCTGCTCCGACCTGGCCACACACGACTCGTAACACTCCGGCCGATTCTTCGACTCGAAAAGATCCTTATGTCCAACTATCTCTTGCCTTGTGCTTGCGGGGAAAAAATTCCGGTGACGGCCAGCCAGGCGGGGCAATCGGTGCGCTGCTCGTGCGGAGTGCAGTTGGAAGTGCCCACGCTCCGCGGACTGCGCGATTTGGTTCGGGGCGACCTGGCGCAGGGCGACTCTTCCGTCCGCCCAGCGCACTCCTGGAACAATCGACATCGTGCCACGTTCGTGTTCGTTGTGCTGGCGGTCGTTGCGTTTGCGACTGGCGGATACCTGGCTCTGAGCCTGCCGCCCGCGGCGACGCCCGCCACCGATCAAGAGATCAGCGAAGCCTTCGAGAACGGTTCGACCGGCGAGGTTTTTGCTTCGTACCAAGAGCTCAAGAAAGGAATAGCCTTCGTCCCTCCCGGCGAAACGACGATCCAAAAGTATGTGGAAAAACGAGATTCGCTGGTCTGGGGAGTTCGCATCGTGCTGGGCCTGGGAGTGCTGGCGCTCGTGGCGGCGGCGGCCGTCGCGCTCGTTCCACTGAAAGAGAATGGACCAGGAAAGACCCGCTCGCGGGTCGGTTGATTGCGTTTCTTCGATGGTTCCAAGGTTGCACATAAATGAAAGCCGCGTACATCAAACAAACGGGCACGCCGGAGAACATTCTTTTCGGCGATCTCCCCACGCCAAAGCCGACCGGCAGCGAAGTGCTGGTGAAAGTCGAGGCGGTGGACGTCAATCCGATCGACACATACGTGCGCAGTGGAACGGTGGCCATGGCGTTGCCCATTCCGTACATCGTCGGCTGTGACCTGGCCGGAGTGGTCGAGGCCGTGGGTCCGAAGGTCACGCAGTTTCGGCCCGGCGATCGCGTTTGGGGCTCGAACCAGGGGTTGCTGGGTCGCCAGGGAACGTTTGCCGAGTATGCCGCCGTCGACGAGCAGTGGTTGTACCCCACACCCGCGGGCATCGAGAGCGAAACGGTCGCGGCGCTTTCGCTAGTGGGCATCACGGCGCATCTGGGGCTGGTCAGCGCGGCAAAACTTCAGCCGGGCGAAATCGTGTTCGTCAACGGCGGCAGCGGCGGCGTGGGTTCGGCCGTCGTGCAAATGGCCGCGGCCATCGGCGCCCGCGTGATCACTACGGCCGGCAGCGCGGAAAAAGTCGCCTTGTGTCGCCAGCTCGGCGCCGAGCAGCTGATCAACTACAAGACCGAAGACGTCGATGCGCGAATCAAAGAGTACGCTCCGACGGGCGTCAACGTCTGGTACGAAACGTTGAGCGAGCCGAACTTCGAGCGCGCCGTGCCGCTGTTGTCCGCGCGGGGACGAATGATCGTGATGGCCGGTCGACAAGCCAGGCCCATCTTTCCGGTCGGGCCGTTTTATGTCAAAGGTTGCTCGCTGTTCGGCTTCGCCATGTTCAACGCGTCGCCCGAGGCACAGCGAGCCGCCGCCAACGACATCAATGGCTGGCTCACCAAAGGCAAACTCAAAGCCAACATCGACCGCGTTCTGCCCCTCTCCGCCGCCGCCGCCGCCCACAAGCTGCAAGAAGACAACACCCTGCACAAGGCCGGGACGTTGAGCGGGAAGATCGTGCTTAAGCCGTAGCTTCGGGAGATGAGGCTGTCCGAGAATTCATCTCGCGAATCGCAAGATTGCGCCGTCGAGGCAGAGTGTCGCAAATGTGGGCCAACGGCCCATCTGTAGGAGCCTGGGCCAATCGACTCAAGTATCGAGACGCGCCACCTCGGTCACCCTTGTATTCAAGCCCCATCGAGGCGAGCTTTCTCCAGTGGTGTGCCAAGATCGGGCGCCCCCTCAGGGCTTGAATGGTCGTCGTTTCAACCTCTTCCCGGGGCTGCGCAAGGCTTCGCCCCGGGCTATTTACAAGTTGGGCCGTTGGCCCACATTGCACCAGCTACGTTGCTTGGAAGTGCGCTGCGTCTCTAATCCAACCAATCCCCATCCGCCAGCCGCGCCGGCGTGTACTCTTCGGTCACGTAGCTGATGTCTTTGGAGATCAGGGCTTCGACTTCTAGCTTGAAGCCGTTGGAAAGCATTTGCTCGATTTCTTTTTGCCAGGCTTTCTTGTGCTCAAACCAGGGATAGCTGGCGATCTGCTTGGCGCGCTTGATGTCTTGCTCGTTGAGATTGATCTTCACGCTGGGCGAGAGACCGCAGGCCTCGTAATCGCGCGAGCGGAGGCCGAGAAACTTGGCGTCGGGGATGGCCATGCGTTCCGACTCGTAGGCCAGGTTGATCGAACCCTGCTTGAGCACGCTGTAGATGTAGTATCCCCACGGGTCGTTATCAAGCAGGCAATACACGGGCAGCTTCTGCTCATTGTGCAGTCGATTAAGCATGCGCCGCACACCGCGCGGGGGCTGCCCGCCGCCGTGCGTGAGAATGCAGTTGTGCTTGAGCCAGAACTTGTCCTCGCTGAAACGGCGCCAGACCGTGTCTTTTTCGACGTGCAAGATGAATTTGGCCGTACACTTCTTGATCTCGATCACGTCGCGCTCGACGATCGAGGGAATGCTGTAGCCGGCCGAGCCCATGCGGGCACAATCGATTTCGTCACCGCTGTCGATTAGCGTCAACGGACCGACCAGGTTGCCGCGATTCGACGCGTAGACGTGCAACTCTTCGCGCAGGCTGTTCAGACCGACTTCCACGTCTTCGATCACGGGGTCACACTCGGCCTGATCGTCGAACGTTTCTTCGCGCGTGCCCTCGATCGTGTGCTTGAGCAAATAATAGAGACCTCGGATGCTGGTGGTCTTGCCTTGCTCGATCAGTTGCTTGCAGCCGCTGGCCACGAGCACGGTTTGCATATAGCTCTTGGCTTGCGAGAGGTTGAACAACTGACGGCGGTTCTTGTTCGAGCCCATCTCGATCCGCCGCTTGCTCTTGTTGTAGCGCACGTTCGACAGTGCACGCGTGGGAATGTCAATATACGGATCGCGCTTCTTCTCGGCGTCGTCGACGATACGATCTGCCAAGCCGAGCAGGTCTTTGAGCGTTTTCTTATCGCGATCGGTCAGCACGGCCTTGGGCTTGGCGCTGCCGTTGGCGGCGGTGGCAGGTTTACGAGCCTTTTTGGCCATTCTTTGCTTCCATGTTGCGAATTACAAAATCGGATTTCTGTTCGACGATCAACACATTGTCGCCAAAGTCTTCGGGCTCTTCTTGCAACACCTTTCCGCGCTCGTCGAGTTTCATATCGGCCGTAGCCGTCTTGCGCTTAGCGACCAGCAGCAGTTGCTCATATAGTTTCTTGCGATCGGCCTGGTTGATTTCGCTTACCGCGCCGGCCACTTCCCCCAGGTATCGCAGGAAAATATTGCGCCGCTCACCTTCTTGTTTCACCTTCAACCGGCGGCGCATGTACATGCCCAATTTGCGCCCCACGGATTGCAATCCCAGGCGCAGCTCTTTTTGGATTTCGGGATAGCTGGCGATGGCCTCTTTCGATTCGCTGGTGAAGGGGACCCAGACGCTGGCCATGTGGACCATGATCGTCACTGGGCCGGTCGGCAGTTGGCCGCGCGATTGAGTCAGCCCGTAGGCGCGCCAGTTGGTTCCCATCACCATTTGCGTGATCGCGCACGCGCTGGGTTGAAACTGGAGCGGCACGCGATTGGCATATCGCAGCACATTCATCGTCTGGCCGGATTCCAAGTTGACACTGGCCATCGCTCCGTGCAGTTTGGCAATTTGAGCCGGCTTGAGCTTGCCCGGCGAAGTGCGAGGGCCAATCGCGGCTTCCTTGATGATCTTGTCGGCCGCTTCGCTGCCCAGGCCGTAAAACGTGTTGCTCAAGAACTGCCGCAGCGTGCGCGCGTCGCTTTCGGCCAGCAGTTCAGAAAGCACGTCGAGCGGCACTCGATTGGCACTCGACATTCCGCCATAGGCGAGCGCGACTTCGATTTGAAACGGATTGCCACGATAGACGGCCGGCGGCCGGGTGCTGGCGATATAGAACTCACCCGGCACGACGTGGTGCAAACCCTTGAGCAACAGTTCCTCGCCGATGGGCGAAATGCAATCGGTCGCGGGCGGACCAATTTTGGTTTGCATGATCGCGTGGTACAGCTTGTCGGCTTCGTCGCGGCCGATCTTGCTGGTGTTCGCCCGAGTGCTCACCTTGGCCGTCTCGCAGATTCTGCTGGCTACGCTCGAGCTGACCTTGCTGAACGATGTGGTCAGAAATTGCGACAAGGTCATCGACTTCGCGTCTTGCAGCATCGCGACCAACATGCCCAACTCGATGCCGTAAGGGTGCGGTTTGATCTCTTTTGGCTCGGGCGGCAGCTTGTTGGTGGAACGCGTATAAAGTCTTTCGTCCTCGCCGGGCACACTTTCGGGATCGAGATAGTGGATCGTGACATGCGGGTTGGCGATCGCGGTTTGTTCCAGATATTCGTCGACGCTGCCACGGCCGCGAATGAAGCGGCCCTCGAGCTCGATCGTCACGCGCGTGCCGTGATCGATGGCGACCCATTCGATGCCATGCTTCTCGATGTACTTGGTGCCGGCGTCGTTCGGCGGAATATCAACACCATCGCCGCCGCCATTGAGGATCTCTGGCAAGTTCTTCTTGGTGTCGATTTTGATTTCGTAATAGTGGGCCGGCTTGCGCGGCGAAATCTTGGAAACGATTTTCACCGGCTTGCCGGTGGTGAGCACGCCGTACATGCCGGCCGCGCTAATGCCGATGCCCTGCTGTCCGCGGCTCATCCGCAGGCGATGAAACTTCGAGCCGTACAACAGCTTGCCGAAAATCAGCGGGATTTGTTTTTTGAGAATGCCCGGGCCATTGTCTTGCACGCCGACTTTGAAGCGATTGGTCCCGGTCGATTCGATGTGAACCCAAATCTCAGGCAGGATGCCGGCCTCTTCGCAGGCGTCGAGCGAATTGTCGACGGCTTCCTTGATCGTGGTCAGCAGGGCCTTGCGCGGATTGTCGAAGCCGAGCAGGTGCCGGTTCTTGGCGAAAAACTCGCTGACCGAAATATCGCGCTGGCTAGCGGCCATCGACTGGGCCGTGGCGCGACGGCGCTTTCCGTGGGCCTGGCCGTTTTGGGGCTCGGCTTCGGCAGCGACTTCCTCGGCGGCCGTTTCATCGAGCGATTCGTCGACGTCGGCGACTTTCACGTTTGGCTTACCGCGTTTGCTAGTTCTTTTGGCCATCTATAAATAGTGAACCCTGGTAAAGTTTGCGGGGGCCAGCGGGCAGTCGAGGGTGGCCCGTTGAAAGGCGCCTCCGGCGCGTGGCTGGCTGTGGACCGACAAGAAATCCGTTTGTGCCGAGTATAACGATTATAAGCCCTCAGGCCAGCCGCAATCGCCCCGCACACGCGGCAAAACAGGCCCAATTGCGATATCCGGCAGACAATCGCTCACCCCTTCGGCCGTACCTGGACGAGATTGAGTCTAGGGTCGACGGTTCGCCCGAACCTGGTCGTCCCACCGCAAAACAACACGCCATGATTCCCTCGCCCCCCGGACAGTAAGGGTTTCCCCTTGGGCTGGCCGAGCGCCTGGGCGAACCCCCCATTTATTTCCGCAAGGAGGAACCACCGCATGGTCCGCACGATACTCCGCGCGACGCTCGCTTGTCTGGCGATCGGCTGCTCCGCCAGCCTGCTCAGCTCGACGGCCAAAGCCGATCACCCTGACATCCTCTACAACTTCTACAACGGCCCCTCCCTGGCGGGCGGCGTGCCAGCCCAACTATACATCTCCCCGCGTCCCACTCCGCCCTTGGTAGGCCACACCTACATTACCTACCCACCCTTGATGCCGCACGAGTTCCTCTATCACCATCACCGGGCGTACTACAAGTACTACCGTAATGGTGGCTACACCGTGGCTCGCGTGCGTTATCACTGAGATTTTGTTCCCACCTGACGGTTTCGAAGGGAGCTCGGGCCCGAGCGGTGTCCCACCTGATTTGCCGCCCCGAGCGCGCCCATGTCCGCACACAAGGATTCCCACGCATGAAATTCCGATCTTTGGCAATCGCCGTCTTGGCGGTCGGGGCCTTGGCTTCGGCTAGCCGCGCGTACGCGCTCGATGAGACGCTACACGGCAAGAGTGCCCGTTGGCGCGCCAGCATGCGCCCCTGGCACGGTCGATACTACAACGTGCAATACGGTCAGCCTTTGGCGCTGGTCGTGCCGCCCACGGCCGAATTGCAAACCGATTATGGTTGGGGCGTGCCGGCTTCGCGGATGACGCGCATCGACCATCAGTTTCAACGTCCGTGGCCGAACGGATATTGGACGCCGTACGGTTTCCTGGCGGCGCCGCAATGGCCCAACGACACCCGGCAGTTCGGCACGTACTACATCCGCGGACCTTGGTAAGCGGATCGTTTGCGAACTCGGCAACGTAAAAGTCTATCCCCGGGGGCGGCTCTTGCGCACAGCGGTGCGAGAGCCGCTCTTTTTTTACTGCGTCGCAAGCAGCCGCTCATTTCTTCTGCGTGCCGCGACGTGCCGGGGGAGGCAACTCGCACTCGGCGGCCAGTTGCACGAAGCGGGCTTTCATTTCCGCCCCGCCCAGTTCCGGGTGGCTCGATTCCAAGCGGGAGATCGTCGCGCGGGCCTCGCCCCGGTCGCCTAACGTCAACTGCGTGAGAGCCAAGGAGTAATTCGCGCGAAACCAGCGCGGCGAACCTGGGCGGCTCTTGCCAACCACCTCGCGCCATGCGACCAGCGCCGCTTGCAAGCCGGCCGGATCGCCCATGGCCGAAAGCGCCGCGGCCACGTCTTCCTGCACCTGGCCATCACGAGGATTCGCCTTGGCCAGAGCCTTGTAGGTTTCGATCGCGTCCTGCGGCCGGCCAGCTGCCAGGAGCATCGACGCCTGCACTCGCGATAGTTTTTGAATTGTGGCCGCATCGAGCTCGTCGCGCCGCGCAAGCAGATCATCCGTGGCGGTCAGAGCCAAAGGTGCCAATTTCGGTTTGCGATCCGGCAATGCGCCATCCACGAGTTCGGCCAACATTTCGATCATTGCGAGTGACTCGGCGGCGGTGCCGATCGGAGTCTGCTCGAGCAATTGCTCGGCGTCAGCGGTTCGGCCTTGCGCGGCCACGGCGCAGACCAACAGCCGGCGTGCGTTGACCTTCCACTCGGGCGAGGCATCGCCTGCACCCCCGAGCGCTGACTTCAAAATATCCTCTGCCTGCGCGGCTCCCCCCGGAACTTCCTTGAGCCAGATGGTCGCGGCCGCCGTGCCCGCTGCCCGGGCGGCTGGGCTCCAAGGCTTAACCTGTTGCGCGCGCGGACCGATTATTTGCTCGAAAAAGCGAATCGTGTCGCGAGCCAGCGGCACGTTGGCGTTGCCAGCCTTTCGAAGTTGCTCAAGCATGACTTCGGAACAGCGGCCGCTGGCTTCGATGGCCGCCACGTATTGCGGATGGTCGAGCTGAACGTTGCGCAGCGCGCGGGCGGCTTCCTGCCAGGCGCCTTGATGCTCCTTCAGCCGGCCCAGCCACCACCAGGCTTGCGAAACGGTGGGATCCTTGGGCCACGTGGCAATGTGCTCTCGCAGCAATTTTTCGTATTCCTCCAGTTTCGGAGGTTTGCCTTGCTGCGCCAGTTGTGCGGCACAATGCACGGCCAATAGATGTGCTTCGCCCGAGCGGTCCTCGCCCCGATTGGCGATCGAGAGCTTGCGATAGCGATCGATCGCGGAGCGAAAGTGCTGTTGGTCTTTTTCGATCGTTGCCGCCGTGTAGGCAATGTCGAACGCCTGTGTTTTGTCGACTTTGTCGCGAGCCCGCTTCTCGGCCTGATCGTAGATCATTAACGCCTCATCGGCTTGCCCGCTGCGATACAAGCTTTGGGCGACGCGGACCAAGGCCTCGGGGCTTTCAGAGCCGGCGCTTTTGAGGACCGACCGGGCCAACAGCGTTTCGGCCTTGCGCATCCAAAGCGGCCCATAGTTTCGTTCGATCCGGCGCACCTGATCGATGGCGGTTTTTTCCCATTCGGCGGCCTCTGAAGTGGCGTGCGACTCGCGGGCCCGTTGCCACCCGCGAAGATAGGCCTCGAGTTGAGCATAACTGGCGTCCGGCCCGGCGGCTTCGCCTCGCATGCTATTGGGGCCGGCCTCGGACAGGGCTTCGTCGATTTGCCCGCGGGCCAGCGCCAGCCGAATCCGCTCGGCCCGCAACTTCCCGACCGTTTGCGCTGGCGAAGCAGCCTTTTCCAACTCCGCGAGCTTCTTTTCCGCGACGGCATAACGCTCGAGCAGTCGCAGACAAGTAATCTCATCCAGTCGGCTAGACCAGGCCAGCGGCGACTCGAAATCCTGGCGCGCAAGTTCGGAAAGCAACTCCACGGCTTGCATCAGGGCATTGGTGCGATCGGCGCTGCCGGCCGCAAAGCAGAGCGATTGATTGCGCAGTGCGCGCGCCAGTTGATACCGCACGTGCGATCGCAACGAATTCAACTCGGCCGTGGAAAGCTGGTCGGGCTCGGCGACACGCGGTGTACGGCCGCGAAGCTGAATCTCGGCGCCCAAGGATTCGTCCAGTTTGCGAAGCTGCGTGATCGCGCCGCGAAGGAGCGCGCGAGCCTCATCGGTGCGTTTCCCCGCGTCGCCGGCAAGTTCCGCGTTTTCGCGGGCAGACTCTCCCTGCGCAACCGCCGTGAGCCCACTTTGCACGCGAAGGAGCACAAGCCGGGGATGGCGCGCATTGGCCGCTTCGAATTCGACGAGCACGTCTCGCGATCGTTTCCACAACGCACCTTGCTCCGCGGCAGGCGAATCAACGGCGTGTTGTGCCAGGGTGCGCGATAATTCGAGCGTCAGCTCCAGGCGGCGCGCGTCAGAGAGCCGTGCGTCTCGCAATTGCTCGGCGCAGTATTTTTCCGCCTGTTCGTATTGCCGTCGATCGCGCAAACCTTGCAGCAATTGCAGGTCTTTGGAAGCGGCTGATGCGGCTAGCAATGGAGCGGCGGTTGGCAACACGACCAGCAACGCAATTGCTACACTCGTTAGCCAGGTCGTCGACTTCCCGGGTGTGTTCATAACTACCGGCGCGGCGCGGGCAGCCGCGATACGTCGACATAGACGTGCTTGCCGCCGTTCTGGCGGGCTAGCTTGACCAGGAAATTGTCAGAATCGTATTGAGGACCGAAACCAAACTCGATGGCGTGAACCGACGTGCCCTTGTTCACGTGGACGATGTGGGCCAACTGCTTGGCGGTCAAACGCGGCTCGTCGGCGTCGGTTAAAAAGAAGATCACGTCGGGGACCATCCGCAAAGCC
>JAYVCO010000326.1:0-4162 GCA_043749935.1 Planctomycetia bacterium | reverse complement strand
CACCAGGGGACCCGTTCCACGATCCAGTTGCCGCCGAACAACATCGGTTGTAGCCACGACAGAATGCCGTAGTAGTTCACCAGCCACACGGCGATGGCCAACAGAGTGGCCACCACAAACCGACCCCGCATGGACGAGTTGGCCGTAAATCGTGTCAACACGATTTGGAATAGCACGCCGTAGAGCATGCCGGTGGCCAGATAGAGGCAACACCCGACTGCCAAAATCACTCCGTTGTCCACCGCGTCGTAGTTGAGTGCTCGCTCTCCCATCGGAAAAGTCAGGTAAACACGGATCAACTCCAGTGGATTTTTTTCGAACAGCAGGGAGCCAATGACGTTGAGCAGCAGGCTACTCATGGCAGCCACGCCCCCGAGCAGAAAACCAGTCGTGGCGTAGTAGGCGGTGTAATAACCGCTCGCCGAAAACTGGGTAGGCAGTTGGCCAGCGCCGCGCCCCAACTCGCTTTCCAGTTGGAGCACTCGGCCTCGCAATTCGGCAAGCTCTTGTTGCTTGTCGGAGGTGCTCATTATGGCGACTCCTCGGCGGAAGGCGAGACGGTGGCGTCGGGTTTCGCTCTCAGCTTGGCTTGACCCTCAAGGCGGCGCTGGTCGGCCAGGTGCAAGACATAGTGAGCCAGGTGCCAGATGGTGTCTGGTTCAGCGGAGAGCGCTTCCTTGAAGCCCGGCATCGGCGAACCGTTGATTCCGCCGTAGATTCGACGATAAACATCGAGCGCGCGCTGACCGCCGTGTAGCATTCCAGAGGTCAGGTCCGCCGCCGGGTCCGTGTAACCCCAGGCGTCTTTGCCCACCTCGATGCCACCGGCCAGGCCACCCCGTCCATCGCGTCCGTGGCACTTGAAACATTCCCGTTTCTGGAACACTGCGGCGCCCGCCGCCACGCTTTCTGGCGAATACGCGGGCATTTTGCTCAATGGTTCGACGACTTGCTCGTCGGCAGTTTGCCAACGCTGGCGAATGACCTCAGCAAGTTCAGCGGTAGACTCGGCAGAGACTTCGCCCTCGCTTTCAGCATGCGCAGCCAGCAACAATTCCAACTCGCCACGTTGGGTCAATGCGAGGACGTAGTCGATCACGGCTTCCAGGTCGTGTTTCGGCAAACGACGAAACGAGGGCATGGATGTTCCGGCAATACCTTTCGTTACCGTACGTAGCAGATCCTCGCGACGCGGCTTATTGCCATAGCCGGTGGAAACGAATTTGAAGATGCCGCGCCGATAATCACGCGGGCGAGGCACCAAATACATGGCGGCCTGACCATTGCCATCACCCGACACGCCGTGACACTGCTGGCAATTGCGCTCGTAAACGCGTGCCCCGCGTTTCAATTGTTCCAAATCGAACTCGCTCTCGCCGCCCAACATCTTGGGCTGAGCCGGCGTGCCGCACCACTTTTGCAGTTCTTGGCGGACCGCCACTTGAAGCGGCTCGTCGAGCTCTTCAACCTGCGTCGAAGATACATAGGCGAGATCGGTGGCGCGTTGGCAACCAGCCAATAGAGCGAGCATTCCAACGCCACTTGCCAGCGAAGCCCGCCAACCGCGCCATGCCCCCTGTCTTTGATCGTTCGCCGGCCGCGATATCATTGGTTTTTTGATCCTGAAAGAGAACGATCGCTTCAAATCATCGATTTGCCGCGCATGTCCCGCCGAGTGGTTTTTGCGTCGCCGAAGCCGTTAGCAATCGACGTGCCGCGACCTGAAGAATAATGGCCGCCTCAGATTTGCAGGGCAATTGATTTGACGGGCGACGCAAAGGATCGAAGTCGATCGAGGCCCACCGGCTCACTTTTTTCCGATGAGTTGAGTGCTTTTGGGCAGGTGAGTTAGCGTCATTCACGGGGCGACAAATCGATCCACCGATCGGTCCGTTTCTCTGGTTCGTTGGACTCTGCTGAACGGCCCGGTGCCACGCGGCGACCTGTCGAGTGTGACAGTTCCGCCCACCGCGCGCGTTTATGGCGCGCTAGAATCCACTTTTTCGCACCCAGCAGGCCAGCACCATGACTCGCTCGATGCAGGCCGGCACAAAAGCTCTTCCGGGCGTGTTGCCTAGATGACGACGCATACTGGAAATCGAGGATCCAGTTCACGTCCTCACTGACGTTTGACGGCTGAAGCTGGATGGAAGCTCACCGCGTCAAGCAGCACCGTGGCCTCTGCCGGAATGGTGATGCTGGCGGGGATTCCTCCCATGAGACCGCTCGTCGGTGTCACATCCATGTCGAATTCCGTCCATTCGGTCCCGATTTGCAAAGTCCGCTGCGCCCCGGCTAATTGCACGGTGACTTCGATGGGCTTATCTGCTTTCAGGAAGCAAACGAACCGATGAGGCACCGTTGCAGTCGAGAGGATCGGCGCCAAGATCGTTCTGCCCGTGTTCAGAATGGCCGACTGCTTGCCTTCCTTGGCGTCGTGACTCAACTTAGGAATCCAGCGCGTTTGCCCCGACCTATCGTGGCGCATCAGATACGCAATCTGCGGCTCCTCGAAGCTGCCCCATTCGGCACAGCCATCGTAGTCAGGCACCGAGATGGAGGATTTGAAGCCCAGCGCGGCCGAGTCGACAAGCAGCAGCGGCGTCGAGCAGCGGATGCCCTGTTTGTCGGTGACGGAACCGCTGACGTAGCAGGCGAGCGTACTCGGTGGCAAATCGGCCTTGCAAGTCGTGCCTTCGATTTCGGCCTTGAGCGTGTGCCAGTAGCGGCCGCGCCAATTTCCCGCGTCTCCATAGCTGGCGATCAAATCCGCCGCGGCGCCGTCGCCTTGGAAATCCCATCGGGCAATCAGACGTCCTGCTTCGTGCTTCACAGTGACTGGCGATACGCTGGGAAATCCGCGCTTTCGCTGCAAATGGGCGTCGAGCCACGCATACACCTGATCGTCGTTTAGTTTGGGCGGCAACGCGTGGTGCCAGTTCGGCACGAGCATGAGATGCTTGGGGCCCGCGGCCATGCCAAAAGTCTGCATCAGGCAGGGCATCAAGTAGAATTCGTCATTAGTACCCGTGAACCAGGCAATCGGCGTCTTCTTCGTCGGCAGCCGCCACGCTGGGTCGAGCGTTTTACTCCAACGCTCGCGGTCTGCCGGACTGGGGGGCGTTTTTCCATTCTGGCTTGCTCCGTCCCACCAGGCATTGCCGAGCTGCAAGCTTCCCGAGCCATACAGACAGCCGGCGACTTTCAGCCGCGGGTCAATGCCGGCCATCAACGTCGTGAAAAAGCCACCCCAAGAACTGCCCGCCATGCCGATGCGGTCCTTGTCGACCTCTGAGCGGCTTTCGAGATACGAGACCGCTTTCAGCAAAGCCACGGCGCCGTGGTAAATGGGGGCCTGGCGAGGATCGTCGCCGAGTTCCAAGCCAGTATTGATCGGATAGCCACCGGTTGACCGATAGCCGGGCAGTGGAAAATCGATGCACAACGCCGCATAGCCCCGTTTAGCTCCAGCTTCGGTCACTGCCGAGCTGGCCTGGCCTAAACCGCCCTGGTTCCAAATAAAGGCCGGCAACTTCTCGCCGCCCTTCGGATAGGAGAAGAACGCGAAAATCTCCACATCTTTATCAGCGTCCATTTCGGAATGGAAACGCACTTCTTGCGTAATCACGCCGTCGCGTTCGGAGCACTTGAGCGTTTTGGAGTTGAGTGGCGTGGAGGCCAGCGACTCGACATCGAATATCGGGTCTTCCGCAGCCAGGCTCATTGGTGCGAAGATCAATAGCACCAAACTGGAGGTTAACCACTTGTTCATCTTCTGATCTCAATAGAACTGCTCGCTTGATGCCGAGTATCTCGACGAATCCCTTGCAAGCGAAGGCAGTATTATAGTACAAACCTGGCAACGTACTCCAACAATGCCAAACAGGGGTCAGCGCAAGGCGCGAGCCTAATCGGCTCTCTACCGATGAGTATCTCATGGGCAAGAATAACCGAGAACCGCCGAACCCTCCTGCAGAAAATGAAATGCCAGGCCAGGACAAAGCCACGCGAGTACGATTCCATGTACTCGCGCTCGGCTGCAGTCTAGCGCTGTTGATGTACATCCACCGGCAGGCCTTTGTGAGGGCCATGCCGGAGATCAAGAACGATCTCGACCTCAACACCGAACAGATGGGTTACTTGGCAGCGGCGTTCTTGGTCG
>JAYVCO010000325.1:0-2723 GCA_043749935.1 Planctomycetia bacterium | reverse complement strand
GTTGCCGCGGCAGGCCCAAATCGCCGACAAGTTTACGATTGTTCGCTCGATGGCCCATACTGGCGGCGGCCACCCGGCTGGTTCCTTGCAGTTGCTCTCTGGCGATACCGCGGCGCAAGACAAACCCAAGCCAGAATTTCCGGATTTGATGACCGTTGCCAACTATCTGCGTGCCGACACGACGCGCAAAATGCCGAATTACGTCGGGGTCAACGGCATTCATAACTACGACAATTTCGTAATTGCTGGGCCGGCCTATCTGGGTGCGGGATACGAGCCGTTTCGCGTCAATGGCGATCCCAATCATCCGCAATTCGAAATTCCCAATATCGGGCTGCGTAAGGAACAAGAAGCCGAGCGTTTGAACGAGCGGATCGGGCTGCGCAAAAGCCTCGACCGGTTGTGCCGCGATCTGGACCAACTCGGCGCCATGCGGGCGCTCGACGCTTTCGAGCTGCAAGCGGCTAACCTGCTGACGAGTCCCGAAGCGCGCCGCGCATTCGATCTGAATCAAGAGGATCCTCAACTGCGCGACCGCTACGGCCGCAACAGTTGGGGCCAGCAGTGCTTGATGGCTCGCCGACTGGTCGAAGCGGGCGTGGAATTGATTACGACCGTTTTCGACGGCCCGCTTTGTGGGCGAGTTGCCAACTGGGACGATCACGCGGTCAACCACCATGTGTTCGAGGCGCTGAAGTTTCGCGCGCCGGCCTTCGACCAGGCCGTTTCCGCACTGATTGAAGACGTCTACGCGCGCGGCCTGGATAAGAAGGTGATGATCATTGTCACCGGCGAATTCGGCCGTACGCCGCGGATCACCACTGCGGCCGATAGCGGCAGCGGCAGGACTCAGCCCGGCCGCGATCATTGGCCCGCTGCCAATTCGATGCTGTTCTCTGGCGGCGGAATCCGGCACGGAACCGTGATTGGAGCCACCGATGCGCGGGGCGAAGAAGTCATCGAGCGCCGCTTTGGAGTGGGGGATTTCCTGGCCACGGTTTACCGTCACTTAGGTATCGACGCGCAAAACGTCGCCATTCCTAACCTGTCTGGCCGGCCGATTCCGATTCTCAACGATGGTTCGCCGATTCCGGAATTGGTACGAGGCGTATAGCCAGTTGGGGCTTCTTCGCAGGGAATCGAAACGTCGTCCTACCTCACATCCAGTCTCACCTGCTGGATGATCGCGTATCCCGACTTGCGAAAGGGACGCGGCATGGGTTGACCATACCCTTTTTCATCAACGGTACGGCAGCGCAAGGTATATTTTCCCGCGGGCAGTCCGGGCAGAAGCACGGCCCAGTGGACTTTTGAAAGTCGCAGCGGCCACTGCTGCGGCTGGCCGTTGGCTGGATCAAAGGCGTGCGTGCCCGGGGGAATCTTATCGTCGGGCAATCCCCCACCCCAAGTTGTCGGCGGCGGCAGTATCCGCGCGTCGATCCAAGGGGCCGTGGCAAAATAGGGATCGCCAGCAGGCAGTTCGTGCGATTGGTCGTGAATCCACACCTGAACCTTCGACAATCCGCCGAGGCCCACTTGAGCGTAGCCGGCCAACGGAATCGGCTGCCCGACCGCGAGCGAGGTCGGCACCGAGATCGTTGCGGCAAAGGATTTGAGCGGGCTATCGATGTCGTTGTTCTCGTTGGCATACGTGTCGTTGGCGTGCGCCAAGTTGGTCAGCACGACGTGCGACAACCATTTGACGCACTTGAAGCCATACGCCTCGGGCACGACCAGGCGCACCGGGCCGCCGCGTTGGCTGGTGAGCCATTGCCCATTGAGCTTGTAGCAGAGAATCACTGGCGGCAGATCGAAAGGATCTTCCAGCACGCGGCCGATCGGCAGAGAGCTGCGAAACATTTGCTGCGGATCGTCGTTGTGATATCCATAGTAGAAGACGCGCCTCAAGTTGTCGCCGGGCCTGGTCATCCAGATCAATTCGCGCAGCGGCACGCCTTCCCAGATGCCCATTCCGAGAGGGCAGCCCAGGTTGAGGCAGGTCATCACCTTGGCGAACCGCACGGCATGTTGCTGGCCCAGTTTGACCAGTGCGTCGAAGTCGATCGCCGTGCCATCGGCTTTGGAGAGCGGCTTGCGAACCGCGGCCGGATGCTCGGGATCGGAGACGACTTCCAGATGCCAGGTTTCGCGCGTCAGCCCGACTTCGGTTTTTTTCTCGTTCGAAAGTGAGTGCGGCAGCGGCTTGCCGCGAGAGACATCCTGGAATTTGTCGAGCGGCGTCAAATAGGTTTCGAGTTTTGCAATCGCGTCGGCCAATTCTGTTGAGGCTGGCTCGTCTCCCGCTGACCGGCGTGACAAGCCGACTAGGGCAGCGGCGCCGAGACCCAGCCGCATGAAATACCGCCGGGTCAATTCTTCATGCTCGGCCAGGAACCGCGAGAGATCGTTCATGACTCATAGCTCGCAAGAATCATTTCTCACCGAACATGACGGGTGGAAGGTTGCACACATCTGTCCAGTTCGAGGTGCCGCTGGTGCATTCTAGCCGCTTAACATCGAGATACCAGCGCGGCAGGGCGACTTCATTGGTCAACTGTTGCTTTTCGAGCTTCGCGAGGTACTCTAGGTTCTTCCCGTTATGTTCTTCTAGCCGCCGTTGTGGGTAAGGATCGACCGCCATGAAAGTCTTGTGCCGTGATTTGAAGACGCTGGTTTTGATGTCGCTGCTATTGACGGCCCTGGCACTTTCAGGCCTCGGCGCG
>JAYVCO010000324.1:0-3828 GCA_043749935.1 Planctomycetia bacterium | reverse complement strand
CACATGTTCCCGATCGACATGCTGCCGGGCTTTTGGGGCACGCTGGTGCGCGGCATCCCCTTGCAATATCTGGCCTACTTCCCGGCGGCAGTCTTCCTGGGCAAGATCCAGGGCGAGGCACTGGCTTGGGGATTGTCGATTCAGTTTGCGTGGGTTGTCGTCTTTATCATACTCAGCCGAGTCACGTTTCATCTCGGCGTGAAACGCTATAGCGGCTACGGCGGCTGAACGGGAAAAAGGTTCCGCGATGCGTGACGCTGGCTCGAAAATCACATTGACGGAACCAGTCGGACCGGCCGCGACGGGCCGCGTGAGTCCCTCCTATGGCCGCGTGTTTCTCACCTTCGCGCGCAATAGCCTGGTCCGCGACATGACCTTTCGCACGAACTTCATCATCGAGTGCGTTACGTCGCTGTCGTGGATGGCAATGAACCTGGGCTATTATTTGTTGATCTTCCAGTTCACGTCGTCCATCGGCGAAAATACGGGCTGGGGCCAGTACGAATTTTTCGTCTTCCTGGCTACGACGCTGTTCATCAACAGCATGGTTCAGGCGTTCTTCATGCCCAACATCGAAGAGTTCAGCGAACTGATTCGCACCGGCGGCCTGGATTTTGCATTGCTTAAGCCAATCGATACGCAGTTTCTGATTTCGCTGCAAAAGATCGACTGGTCGTCGTTGTCGAACCTGTTGTTCGCCGCCGGACTGCTGGCCTATTCTCTGGTCCACCTGCCTGAGCTACCATCGCTGGTGCAAGTCGTACTTTACCCTATTTACGTCCTCTGCGGCGTGGCGATTCTCTATAGCCTGATGATCACGCTGGCGGCCACCAGCGTCTGGCTAGGCCGCAACCAGACGCTGTATGAGTTCTGGTTCTACATTACGAACTTCTCGCGCTATCCGATGGAGATTTACCGCGGCACGGTGGGAACCCCTCTGCGGGGGTTTTTCACGTTCGTGATTCCGCTATTGATCGTGGTGAACGTGCCGGCCCAACTGATGGCCAAGCCGCTGGCCGCCCAATCCTGGCCGCTGGCGCTGTTCGCGCTCTTTGCGACCGCCGGCTCTCTCTGGGGTTCGCGAGCCATTTTTCGCCGCTCGATGCTCAGCTATCGCAGCGCCAGCAGTTGAACGACGGCTGACGGTCCCGGTTCTTCACCGGTTTCCATCACGGCGCTCTTAGCTGCACAAACTTTTTCCAGGATGTGCCTCCAATACGGCGCTGGAATTCTCGAACACCCATTGAAACCTGATGATCGTTTTCGGGGTAGATTTGCGGTCAGGCCAAACGACGGTCCGGCGAACATCTGCACTAATTTGGGCTTCGGCGGATTTTTTTGCGGCTGTGCCGGGCCTTCGAGACGCCAAAATTCGCATTTTCAGCTTAAATCCCTTGCGGCCGGCTTACCCGAGAGTATCCTGTTTAGAGTCCAAGTTGGTCGCACAAGGCCGGTCGTTTTGCCGGAATTAGCACGCACCAATCATCACCATAATTCCGTTCGACGGAGGGGGTTCGTATGAAGAAGGTTGTTTTGAGCATTGCCGCTTTGGTGGCGTGCGCGTTGGGAACGACGTCGGCCGTGGCCGAGGATTTGGAAGTCTTGGATCCGCAAATCTGCCAGGCCTTTGCGCAGGCATTGATTCCGGCGGCCGAAAAAATTGAAAAGCTGCAAGTGAAAGTCGAAGCCGATCCCGAGAAGGCTTGTGGCGTTCATAAAGAGCAAGTCGGCATGATTCTGATTCCGCATAAGGACATCAAGCCCGAGAACGAAGCGGTCAACAGCGATCCAGGCGCGCCCCTGGCTCACTTGTTCATGTCGACCGGATATTTCCCGCTGATCGATGGCAAGCCGGTCGAACAAGCCAAAATGCGCGAGCTCAAGATTGACGGTCAAGACGGCACCGAGCGCAAGATCAGCTATTTGACCTTGGCTGTTCGTCACACCGACGACGACGTTTGGCACCTGTTTGCCTACGGCACCGATGCGAAGCCGCTGTTGGACATCCGCATTGGCGAAGGCGCCGGCCCGGGCACGCAGCCGCTGGCGTTGGAAGTCAAAGACGTCGAAGACAACACGGGCACCGCCTATGTGACGATTTTCGATCGCTACCAGGGCAGCTTCAAAATCGCCTACAAGGGTGAATAAGACGCGAAACTTTCCGGACCCACTCCAGTAAGCGGTCTGGTATTGAAGTGACGGTTGGACGTGCTGGCGGCCCAGGGGCAAGTCTCTTTGGTCGCCAGCTTTTTTTTGCGCTTAAAAACACGCCAAAAGCGAGCGTTGGCTGATTTTATCAGGGCAACGTACAATAGAGTTGGCCGTCAGCCATGCATCCGACGGGTTCTTCAACTCGATAGTGCGACCAGCCTGCAGATGAGACGATTTCGCGCGGTCCCGTGTTTTCTGGCGTCGGCTTTGCTGACGTTCGGAATGACAACGGCAGCCCAGGCCGGCACGCCGAGCAAGAAGAAAGATACGGTCGATCTGCCCAAGCCGTCGGATGTTTCAGTCGCGCACCCGCCGAAAACGGTTGTTCGCAAACCGGCCGATTTCAAGTCGACCCATTTCCTGATCCACACCGATCTGACCGCGAAAGAAGCCCACGAGTTGCTGGGCCGGTTGGAACTGATGCTCGGCCTGATCTCGAAATACTGGGGGCATCCGCCGGTCGGCACGATCGAGTGCTACGTGGTCAAAGACCTGCACGTCTGGCCCGCGGGCTCGTTGGATCCGGCCGGGCTGGCCAAGATCCGAGAAGGGGCCGGCGTCACCCTGGTAGAGACCCTGACCCAGGGCAATCGAACCGTGGCGTCCAAAGCCGTGGTCTATGCCGTGGCCGATCATGGCACGCCGCAGCACGAGGCCGTTCACGCCTACTGCGGTCAGACGTTTGGCCAAACGGGGCCGCTCTGGTACTCCGAAGGCATGGCCGAAATGGGCCAGTTCTGGCGCCAAAACGACACGAGCGTTCACGTTCATCCGGCCATCATCGACTATATTCGCGCGAGCCGCCCCAAGCCGCTCAGTGAGATCCTTTCGGAACGTTCGCTCGACCGCACGGGCGACTCGTGGCAGAACTATGCCTGGCGCTGGGCGCTCTGCCATTTGCTGGAAAACAACCCCAACTACAGCCCGCGATTTCGCATGCTGGGCCTGGGCTTCCTGACCGGCCAGAAGGTGAGCTTCGCCGATTCGTATAGCGCGATGCTAAACGAGATCGCCTTTGAATATCGATTCTTCGTCCGGCATCTGGAAGACGGCTATCGCGTCGACCTCTGCCGCTGGGATTGGAACCGGAAGTTCAAAGAGCCGAGCGCCGGATCGCCGATTTCGGCGCGCGTAGCGGCAGCTCGCGGTTGGCAACCATCGGGCGTGACCGTCGCCGCGGACAAGAAATATGACTATTCCGCCAGCGGACTGTGGCGGACCGGCAAGGACACACAAGACACGACGGCCGACGGATCGTCCGATGGCGGCGGCCGGCTCGAAGGAGTGATCTTCAAGGATTTCGGTTTGAGCGAGCCGTTCGCACTCGGCGCCTACGGCTCCTTCACGCCCCCCAGCGAAGGACAACTTTATCTTCGCTGCCGAGACAAATGGAACGCCCTGGCCGACAATCACGGAGCGATGAGCGTGAAAATCAAAAACGCGCAGCAAGGCTCGCCGTTGCCCCGACCGACACGCGCGGCGGAAGAGCCGGCCAAAGCAGAGTCCGAATGACCGTCCCTCCTAAACGCCGTTGGTTCGCATTTTCGCTGCGGACGATGTTCATGGTGGTGACGGTGGCGTGCGTTTGGCTGGGCTATAACCTCAACTGGATTCGGC
>JAYVCO010000323.1:0-5708 GCA_043749935.1 Planctomycetia bacterium | reverse complement strand
AGTATGACGAGAAGTATCCCGATGGGATTCCAACTACCTTGGACATTGAACACGCCGAACTGGGAAACCTATCGAGCGGCCTGGTGATGTATCCCGAAGGCCATGCCCGCAACGCGAGTGGTAACTTGTCGGCATTGCTGGAGCACAAATTTCGCCTGTTGGCGGGGCTGGCAGTGAAAGACGTCGACGCGCTGTACCGTCGCTTCCGCGGCCTGGCGCAAAAAACGCCCACGGAAATTGCGGATCTGTACGATTTCAAAATCGAGGGGTGCTAGTCCATTTCATGTCACTCTTCGGGCTGCTAAATCTCAACAAACCGCCGGGCGTGACCTCGCGGCGGGTCGTTGACCAGGTGCAACGACTGGTCAAGCCCGACAAAGTCGGCCACGCCGGCACGCTCGATCCATTGGCGTCGGGCGTGCTAGTGATCGGCATCGGACAAGCCACGCGGCTGGTCGAGTACGTCCAGCAGATGCCCAAGCAGTATCGCGCCACTTTCCTGCTCGGCCGCTCGAGCGACACCGAAGATATTGAAGGCGAGGTGACTTTGTTGTCCGCTAGCCCTGCACCGTCACGGGAGGAGATCAATCGAGCGGCCGCGGCGTTGACCGGAAACATCAGCCAGCGCCCTCCGGCCTATTCAGCGCTCAAGGTTTCGGGAAAGAGAGCCTACGCATTGGCGCGCGCTGGTGAGGTCGTCGAGTTGGCTCCGCGCCAGGTTCAGATCTACCGTCTCGACCTGGTGCGCTATGAATATCCCGACCTGTGCTTGGACGTCGAGTGTGGCTCGGGCACGTACATCCGCTCGCTCGGGCGGGATCTGGCCGAAAGCGTGGGGACGGCTGCAGTGATGTCGGCACTGGTACGCACCGCGATTGGCTCGTTCAAAATTGATGAGGCCGTTGACGCCGGCAAATTGACGCGCGACAACCTCAGCCAGTTTCTCTTGCCGCCAGAGATGGCGTTGCAAGGCTTGATGCCACAGCGAGTCGTCACATCGCCCGAACTCAGCCAGCTTCGCAATGGGCTTTCCATTTCAGCTCAGGGCGCTACCGACGCCCAGTACGCCGCGCTGGACGAACTGGGCAAACTCGTGGCCATCATCGAGCGGCGTCCCGATGGCAGCTATGGGCCGGCCAAGTATTTTCCGGATGCCGTGACGTGATGGCATAATCGTTACAATTCGCACGACTCTCGCGGTTTACTTCCGTGGCCGTCGTCTTCACGGCCCGCACCCTGTCCTCGGCCGATCAGCGTGCTAGACTTCCCAATGGAGCCACACCCCAGACGCACGCATCCCTACCGATTGTGCGCTCGCGGACGCATCGCTCACCTGATAGCTCTCGGGCAATTCGCACCGGGTACTTCAGGAGGATTGGCGAAGCAGCCCGTGGGCAACCGACCTTACTCTGACACGGATTTCGCTTGGGCAAGGACGCGCCCCTCGCTTGAACCGGCCGCGACGCGGCTGGTGAGAATGGAACACGGCAAGCGCGTATGCTCGAATCACGGAGTCTGAAACTCGATTTGCTGGCGCTTGCGCTCTTGGCGCTGGTGATCTTTCTCGGCATGGCCTTGATCACTTACGATCCGGCCGATTCGTGGGACGCGCTGTCGTATCCACCGCCGGCGCAGTTTCACAACGCCTGCGGACGGTCCGGCGCGATCCTGGCCGATTTGCTGTTGATGGGCTTTGGCCTGGGCGCTTACTACTTGCTGGTCTCGCTCGCAGTGCTGGATGGCTGGCTGCTAAGCCGACGTCCCCTGACAGATCCCATCCTGCGCGGCATCGGTTGGGTACTTTCGCTGATCGGCACCAGTACTCTGGCTTCCCTGTCGCTATCGAACTGGTCACCTGGCCCCGTGATAGGTCCAGGAGGTTATCTGGGCGCCGCGGGTCGCGGCTGGTTGGAAATGCACTTCGCCAGTGCCGGCGCGTACATCCTGACCATCAGCGTGCTGTTGGGCGGCGTTCTGTTATGCACCGAGTACTTGTTGCCACGCTTGATTGGCTATTTGCTGACCGCGCCAGGAGCAACCTTGAAAATAATCCGGCTTCGCCTCGCACCGTCGCCGGCCACCGCCAAGTCGAAATCCTCAGTCCGCACCGATCTGGACCACGTGAAAATCGGTGACGCCGAAGAGCAGAACTCCCCGGCGATTCGGTTTCGCGGCAAAAAATCCGCCGAATTGCACGTGCCGGACGATGAAGTCGAAGACACCGAAGAGGAGGTGGTGGAAGACGACGCGACTGAAGAAGTAAACGCGCAAACGGCTGCCGCCGAGAATGCCAAGTCGAGTGAGAAGGCAAGCGGCTCCGAACTGCGCCTGAAGCGTCCTCGCAAAAGTGAGCGCGAAGAGGTGATGAAGGAGCTCGACGAAGCCAGCAGCCGCACCGAAGAGCCGCAGGAGTACGAACTCCCTTCGATTGATTTGCTCTTGGAAGGCGAAGAAATCTGTTACGAGGAACACGAAAAGGAAGTCCGGCGGCAGGCCAAAATCCTCGAAAAGACGTTTCTCAATTTCGGCTTCAAAGTCAAAGTCGTCGAAATCGAAACCGGGCCGGTGATCGCGCAGTTCGAAGTCGAGCTAGAAGCGGGCTTGCGGCTGTCGAAGATCACGAGCCTGGCCGATGACCTGGCCATTGCGTTGCGCGTGCCCAGCGTGCGCATCGTGGCGCCAATTCCAGGCAAGAACACGGTGGGAATCGAAGTCCCCAATGCGACCCGTCACCTGGTCCGGTTGCGCGAAGTTATCGAAGAGAGCAACAACCAAGCTCAGAAGATGCGCATCCCAATCTTTTTGGGCAAAGATGTCTCGGGCAAGCCAATGCTGGTGGATCTGGCTACGTTGCCGCATTTGCTGATTGCTGGACGCACCGGCACCGGTAAGAGCGTGTGCTTGAATACGATTATTGCGTCGATGCTGATGACGCGCCGGCCCGACGAAGTGCGGATGTTGATGATCGATCCCAAGATGGTCGAATTGAGCTGTTACAAGAGCTTGCCGCATTTGATGCATCCGGTGGTCACCGACATGCGCAAGGCCGAAGCCATTTTGGCCTGGGCCGTAGAGAAGATGGAGGAACGCTACGCGCTCTTGGCTCGCGCGGGCGTGCGGCATATCGGCGTCTACAACCAGCTCGGCGAAGAAGAGCTGATGGACCGCTTGCAGCCGGAGGACGACGAAGAGTGCAAGAACATTCCCACCAGCTTGCCCTACATCGTGATCGTGGCCGATGAGATCGCCGACTTGATGATGACCGCCGCCAAAGAAGTCGAGCAGCACATTATTCGTCTGGCTCAAAAGAGCCGGGCAGTCGGTATCCACCTGGTGTTGGCGACGCAAAAGCCGACCGTGGACGTCATCACGGGCTTGATCAAGTCCAACCTGCCGGCACGCATCGCCTTTCAGGTCGCCAGCCGCACGGACAGCCGCGTTGTACTCGACGAAATGGGCGCCGACAAGTTGTTGGGCAATGGCGACATGCTCTTCCTATGGCCGGGCACCAGCACGCTATTGCGCGGCCAAGGAACTTTCGTCACCGACGACGAGATCAACAGTATCGTCGATTTCGTCGGCACGAATGAACAGCAGTTCGTCAAGGAATTGGTGCAACTCAAGGCTCCTGACCCGGCAGCTGGCGAAGCCAACAAGTTGGCCGACCGCGACGAGCTTTATGCCGCGGCGGTCGACGTCGTCGTGCGCGAAGGACGCGGCAGCGTGTCGCTGTTGCAGCGGGCGCTGGGAATTGGTTATGGCCGCGCCGCGCGCTTGGTGGACTACATGGCCGAAGACGGATTCGTGGGCAACTACAATGGCTCGCAAGCTCGCGAAGTCCTGATCACGTTGGAACAGTGGGCTGAAATGAGCGGCGAAAAAACTGGCACGGTCGCGCCGACTCCAACCACGCCGACGCGATCCAACCGGCTCACGGTGGCCAAGCGCTCGAAACCCCAAATCGATGAAGACGACGAATTCGCATTTGAATCAGGAGAACTGGACCACAACCGCAAGGACGACGACCAGACCGATTCAGAGTTGGAAGACGACGAGGACGACGACTACGAGGGCGACTCGGACGTCGAGGAAGAGGACGACGAGTTGGAGGAAGAAGAAGTCGACAAGCTGCCCAAGTCGCCACGTTACCGCCACGGGCGAGAGAGCGCCTAGCCAACGTAACCTTGGTGGCTGATGGAAGCTGCACGAACTCAAAGCGCGTTGAGTTCGACTGCGATCGAGCCGGTCGAAATGGTATCGTTGACGAGTGACGAAAGCAGTGGTTTGTCCGGCCCGTTAAGAACTGTCGGAATTTGACCTACTTTGTCGCGGCCGGTGTCTTTAGCGCGGTACAGTGCCGAATCGGCCTCGAGCAGCAGAAGTGATGCCGATTGGCCCACGATTGGTATTACGCTAGCGACGCCAATGCTAATGGTCACGTCAGGGCCAATCAACGAGCACGGATGTTGGATTTGCAGGGCCTTGATCGCGCAGCGTGCCGCGTTCGTGATCTGAACCGCCCCTGCCTCATCGGTATTTGGAAGAACCGCCGTGAATTCATCGCCGCCGTATCGTGCGACGACGTCACCCGCCCGACTAAAGCTAGTGCGAAGCGTGCGAGCGACTGACTTTAGGCAATGATCGCCGAGCAAGTGGCCGTGCGCGTCATTGAACTGCTTGAAGAAATCCACATCGATCACGACGACCGACAAGGGGAGTCCGAGTCGAGCGTGTCGATTCCACTCCTCCTCAAGTTTTTGATCAAAAGCGCGTCGATTCGGAAGGCCGGTCAGGCTGTCAGTGGCGGCTTTGGTCTCCAGACTTTGGTTAGCCTCATGAACAACTCGCAAGGCGGTCTGTTCGAATTTCTTGAATACGGACACCAACACGAAAACGCACGAAACTAACCCAATGAGCGCCGCAAACCGCAAAACCTTCATGCCCCCTGGCGTCAGCTCGTTGATGCAATGAATCTCACAAGCCTGGAGTAGGGCAAGGCCGGCAATGAACAGCAGGCTGGCCGACGTCCAGAAGACTCCCGTCCGAAACCCGGACAACCACAAGGCAAGAACTGGAATCGAGACATACCACATGGTCGACGGCGCGTTGGCCCCGCCGTTGAAAACGGCCAGGCTCGAATAGGTGCTCCACACCGCGCAAATGAACAAGTTGCAGCAGACGGCCAGTGAAGTACCACAGCGAAGCAGCGCCAGCACCCCGATCAGCGCCACGCCGGCCGACTGAACGATTCGGCTCGAGATGGGCGCGTTCAATGCCGCGAAGATCGTCGAGAAAACGGGGACCCAGATGAGCATTGACAGAATAAACGCCACTAATCGCGACGATTGGCGAAATCGTTCGGCGTCGAGCCTGATGTCGCAGAGGATCCACCTGCTGCAACACAGTTGAAACACAGAGGTCGATGGTCGGCCAGAGCGACTCATACAATTAGATCCGTCACAACTATCTTGATCTTGTCGGCCAATCGGGAATATTGCGCACGTTCAGGCCGCGAGTCCCAACAGAGCTGCTCGGGCAACAATGCGGCACCTGGCTCGCGGCCGCGAAAACCTTATTGTGGGTGATCTGATCCACCTTGAAATGGTAGGTCAAAAGACGAAGGGTGGAGGAGTCAAACCGTGAACTGGTACGTGTTTTAACGATCGTAGTGGTCGTAAGGAGCTCCCACAGCGCTTCCCATCGGCACA
>JAYVCO010000322.1:0-6338 GCA_043749935.1 Planctomycetia bacterium | reverse complement strand
CTCGATCCGAAATCCGCTGTAGCTTACTCCAACCGGGGCGAGAGTTACGGAATCAAGGCCGATTGGGACAGGGCCATTGCGGACTTCACGGATGCTATCCGAATCGATCCAAAATCCGCCGGAGCGTACAACCACCGGGGCAATGCGTACGCGAACAATGGCGACCCGGACAAGGCAATTGCGGACTTCACCGAGGCTATCCGAATCGATCCAAAATTCGCGTTTGCGTATAACAACCGGGGCAATTCCTATGTGAGCAAAGGCGATCAGGATAAGGCCGTCGCGGACTTCACCGAGGCCATCAGAATCGATCCGAAATACGCCTTTGCATTCGTAAATCGGGGCTTGGCCTACGCGAGCAAAGGCGACCAGGTCAAGGCCATTTCGGATTACACCCAGGCCATCCGACTCGATCCGAAAGACGCCGTGCCTTACAACTCGCGCGGCGTTGCTTACGGGAACAGGGGCGACTGGGAAAAGGCCCTTGTTGATCAGAATGAGGCTATCCGACTCGATCCGAAATTCGCCATTGCATACTACGACCGAGGTTTGACCTACGCGAACAAAGGAGATCAGGACAAGGCCATTGCGGATTACAGCGAGGCCATCCGACTCGATCCGAAATACGCTTTAGCTTACGGCAATCGGGGCTTGGCCTATGCGAGTAAAGGCGATCAGGACAAGGCCATTTCGGATTACACCCAGGCCATCCGACTAGATCCGAAAGACGCTTTAGCTTACGGCAATCGGGGCTTCGCCTACGCGGAAAAGGGTGACATCGACAAGGCGATTGCGGATTACACCGAGGTGATTCGACTCGATCCGAAAAACGCCCAAGCGTTTTTCTACCGGGGCGATGCCTACTCGAACAAGAGTGACCAGGACAAGGCCCTTGTGGACTACACCGAGGTGATTCGACTCGATCCGAAAAACACCAGAGCTTACCACGACCGGGGCATCGCCTACTGGAAAAAGGGAGAATGGGACAAGGCATTTGCGGATTACACCGAGGTGATTCGACTCGATCCGAATAGCGCCCAAGCGTACTACAGCCGTGGCGTCGCCTACGCGGACAAGGGTGATCAGGACAAGGCCATTGCGGATTGCACTGAGGCGATTCGGCTCGATCCTAAACACGCCGGAGCATATGCCGTCCGGGGCTTCGCCTACGGTAAAAAGGGCGAGATCAGCAATGCGAAAGCCGATAATGCAGAAGCTAAGAGACTGGGATACTTTGAGAAATGAGAGGCAAATCTAGGGCCAGAACCCCGAAAAACCGACAGTAGAAATCATGGGAAAGGGCTTTCCGCTGGCAGAAAATGTGTAAAATAGGACGGTTTCGTTTTTCGCCAATTAGGAGGGCGTACCGATGGAAGTTGAATTTTGCAAAGAAGAGCGGGACGGGTCGGAAAAGACCCATTTGCAAGTGATTGAAACATTTCAGGCGATAGACGCAAGTAATGTTTGCGTGCCTATTGAAAGGCGGTTCGGGGAACTGTTGAAGGAGAATCCTAAAATCGGGCATCTCGTAGTTCTTTCGACTGGCTCGCAACCCAAAGTCGTCATTGCAGCGGAACAGATGTACCCGTTCCAACTCGAGGAGAAGGAAGAGCCGAACCGGGAGTTGAAATTCCCGATCCCCGGTTTTAAGCGAACTAAAGTGGAATGTTGCCACGGCTCGAAAGTTGATCGGTGACCTTCGCCTAACAGTACCAACGCTAACCGCCGACGACTGGTGCTTGGATCGAAAGATTGCCCCTCGCAGCCCGGGTCGTCCTGGTGATGGAAGAAAACGAGTCTGGCGTGTTGGACGCTGGCGAGCGAGCGATTTCCGTTTTATTGCGGGAATCTCGACGTGTCGCACTTCAACACTAACCGCTCGATAGCCCGCCTACAGCGTCCAGCCCGAGCGATACTCGATCCGCAAAAGCTTGTCGGCGGCGGGGCAGTTTTTGGCTTTCAATTCGGTGGCGTCCCATTCCAGCTTTTGGCCGGCGCGATAGGCGACGTTGCCTAGCAGAACGGTCTCGGTGAGGGCGCCGCTGTAGTCGAACGAGCAGGTCGTCGGCTCGCCGGTGCGGCAGGCGCGGAGCCACTCGGCGTGATGGCCGATCGAGTCGGGAATCGTTTTCGGCGGCGGCGTGAAGCCGGCGAAATTCTGCTCGGGGAACAGCTTGTACTTGTCGTAGTCGGAAACCAGAATCCCCTTGTCGCCGACGAACATGTTCCCGCCGCCGGGCGGCACGTTGATGTCGTGCAGCGTCTTCGGCGCTTTGTTGCCGTCGTACCACGTCAGCTTCACCGGCGGCAGGTTGCCCCGCTGCGGAAATTCATACCGCACGATCAAGCCCAGCGGGCACGTTTCCGGATGCACCGCAGGCCCCTCGGCTTCGACCGTCGCGGGGGCTTGCAGCTTGAGCGCCCAAAACGGCAGATCGACGTGATGGCAGGCCATGTCGGCGAGCGTGCCGCCGCCAAAATCCCACCACCGCCGCCAGTTGGCGGGCAGATAGACGTGGTTGTATGGCCGCTCCGGCGCGGGGCCGAGCCAAAAGTCCCAATGGATTTGCGGCGGGATTTTTTCGGTGTCCTTGGGCCGCTCGCCGCCGCCCCAACCCTTGCCGACCCAGGTATGCACCTCGCTCACCGCGCCAATCGCACCGGACTGAATGACTTCGACCACGCGGCGGTAGTTGCTGCCGGCGTGAATTTGCGTGCCCATCTGCGTGGCGACTTTGACCTTCATAGCCAGATCGGCGATGATCCGCGCCTCGTAGACGGTGTGCGTCAGGGGCTTTTCGCAGTAGACGTGCTTGCCCAGGTGGAGCGCGGCGGCCGTGGCTGGGGCGTGATTGTGGTCGGGCGTGGCGACAACGACCGCGTCGATGTCTTTTTGCTCGAACAGCTTGCGGAAATCGTGATACGTCTTGGCCTGCGGAAATTTCTTGGCCGCTTTTCCCAGAAAGGTCTCGTCGATGTCGCACAGCGCGACGATGTTTTCGCCCTGGACGTTTTCGATGCTGAACTCGGCCTGGTTGGCGGTGCCGATCACGCCGATGTTCAGTTTTTCATTCGGCGATTTGGGCGCGGCCGAAGCGACGCTAGACCAAAAGCCGACGCCGGCGAGCGACACGCCCGTCAGGGCCGAACGGCGAAGAAACTCGCGACGAGGAAGTTGCTGAGACATGCGAAGATCCTCCTTGTAATGAAGTCTAAAATCTCAGAAGGGATCTCAAATTTGGGCGATTATTTACTTGACGCATCATTCGTAGGTAGTGGGTCAGTCTGAAATTACCTGAGTAGCGAGCAGATCAACATAATAGCTCCGATGACAGCGAAGATGCCACAAGCCAAAGCAGCCCATTTGACTTTTTGTCGAAATATCGCCCCCAAGCCTGCGAAGAAAATCGCAACAACCACGAAGCTGACCAAGACCCCAGCAAGCGAGCCAGCATCACGGCCAGCAGTGCTCCACCAGATCGCCACTCCTATTGAGACCGCAATCAGGGTCATCGCCCAAAACATATCTCGGAGAGTGAATTGAAACGGTTCCACGCCGCCGATTCTACCACAGGTGGGATAGATCACCGTGTCAGCCGCTCACTTTTTCTTAGCCGCCTTCTTGCTGTGATCCCAAATGTTGATTTGAGATCTACAAGTCGCGATTCCCGTTTGACATCACAACAGAATCCATCAAAACAGAATCTTGGTTTTCGGCAGGCTCTCAGTGAGTTTTTTGATGCCGCCGGCAGTGACGGCGGTCCCGCTCAAGTCGAGCGTTTTGAGATTGCTTAAACCCTTCAAGCTGTTCAGGCCGGCATCGGTGACCATCGTGCCCTTGAGCTTGAGATCGGTCAGCGTGGTTAGTCCGGCGAGGTTTGCAACACCAGCGTCGGTGACCGCCGTGCTTTCGAGATTCAGCGAGAGGAGCTTGGCAAGGCCTTTCAAATTGACCAAGCCCGCGTCGGTGATTTTGGTGTTCCAGAGTTCCAGCTTTTCGAGATTGGTCAGACCCTTGAGGAAGGCAAGCCCCTCGTCCGTCATGGGACACTCGTTCAGATTGAGCACGCGCAGATTTTTCATGTCTATCAGGTTCACTAATCCGGGGCCGGTCACTTGCGTGGCCCGAAGTTGCAGCGTCTTTATTTTCGTCAGCGTTTTCAGGTGCGCCAAGCCGGCGTCGGTGAAATCGACCCGAATGACGAGCAGTTCCTCCAAGTCGGGGAAGGCCTCGAGATAAGCCAATCCGTCGTCGTCGACGGTCTGCGTATCCTCGATGTTGATTTTTTTGATTTTCTTCAGCTTGGCAAGTTTCTTGAGCCCGTCGTTGGTGACGTAAAAGTTGCGGAGCTTGATCTGCTCCAGATTGCTGAGGCCCAGCAGATGCTCCAGCCCGTCGTCGGAGATCAAGCCGCAGCCGCGAAGGTCGAGGACTTTCAGGTTCGTCAGGTTCTTCAAATTTTTGAGCCCATCGTCGGAAAAATTGTTGTAGAGCAGGTGCAACTGTTCGAGATTCGTGCAATCCTTCAACTTGGCCAGGCCTTCGTCGTTGACGAACGACGAGCGGCGGAGATTCAACGACTTGACGGTTTTCAATTCCTTGATGGAGTCGAGCCCGTCATTCGTGATGTCGGTGTTTTCGAGGGTCAGGTCGTGGAGTTTGGGCAGGACTTTCAAGCTCGGCAGCCCGGCATTGGTGAAACCGGCTCCCCACAGCTTCAGCGTCTCGACGTAGGGCAGGCCTTTTAGCTGCGCGAGGTCGGCGTCTCCGCGGGCCACGTCGATCAGATCGACGCCGTTCAGATGGCCATCGGCGTCGAAGGTCAGCTTGCCGCCCCAGGCCTTGGCGGCGGCGAGGGCGGCGGGGTCTTCGGCCAACTTTCCGTCCGCGGCCGGGGCAGATCCGCAAAAGGCCAGGAGAAACAGGGTCGCCGCGACGCAGCCGCACAACCGCTTCCAACCATTCAATTCTCTCCGCCACGCCGCACGGGTCATCATGGTGCTCTCCGTAAGTAGGTCAGGGTTGGCCCTGACAATTTCAAGTCGGACGAAATCAACCCTGAGCCGGCACGAACACAAAAAACACGTCCCCGCAGCCGTTTGCGGTGGCTGCGGGGACCGTGAAATGTTTCGCGTCCGAGTGGACGAAGTTCGACGCACGCACTCACCGGCCCACTATAGGCTGTAGCCGTCGCGATATTTCGACTTCACAATCTGTTCCAACTCGGGCATGTTCGTGGCCTTCATGTTCTTGGCGTCCCATTCGACGCGATTGCCGTTGCCCGCCCAAACGGCCAAATTGCCGAGCAGGATCGTCTCGACGAGCGGCCCGGCGTAGTCGGAGAAGTTCGACATCGGCCTGGGCGCGGACGGATCTTTGATGGCTTTGACCCATTCAACGAAGTGGCCGGGGGAGCGGGGGAAATCGACCTTGATCTTCTCCGCGCCGCCCAACAATTGGTAGCTGCCGCCGTAGTCGTCCGGCGAGAAGAGTTTTCCCTTTTCGCCGACGATCACCATGCCGCTGCCCGGCAGGTTCTTGCCTTCGAGAAGTTCCGGCGGGGCTTTCTTGCCGCCGTCGTACCAGTGCATCGTGACCGCGTCGCGGTTGGCATTGGCCGGAAACTCGAACTTGATGATCGACCACTTGGCATAGCTGTCCTTGTTCGTGCCCGACGACTCCGCCGAGACCGAGGTCGGGTCGCGGAGGTCGAGGGCCATGTACGGGAGATTGACCGTATGGCAGGCCATGTCGCCCAGCGCGCCGGTGCCGAAGTCCCACCAGCCGCGCCAAGCGAACGGGTGATAACCCTTGGCATAGGGGCGGGCCGGCGCGGGGCCGAGCCATTCTTCCCAATGCAAATTCGCCGGAACGGCTTCCTCTTTGGGCCGCTCGCCGCCTTGCGGCCAAATCGGCCGATTGCTCCAGACGTGAACTTCTTTGACCTTGCCCAGGACGCCGGCCTTGACCATGGCGGCCGCCTCGCGCAAACCGCTGCCTTCGGTCCCTTGATTGCCCATCTGCGTCACAACCTTTTTCTCGCGCGCGATGTCGCCGATGGTGCGGGCTTCAAAAATCGTGTGGGTGAGCGGCTTTTGGCAGAAGCAATGCTTGCCCATCTTCATGCCCATCGCGGCGATCACGGCGTGGCAATGGTCGGCGGTGCTGACGGTGAAGGCGTCGATGTCCTTCCCCTTCTCGTCGAACATCTTGCGGAAGTCGAAGTACTTCTCGGCTTGCTTGAAGCGCTTCAAGCCGTTGTCGGCGTTCTTGTCGTCCACGTCGCACACCGCGACGACGTCGCCGTTGCTGCCGGCGTCGTTGGAGTCGCTTTGTC
>JAYVCO010000321.1:0-17392 GCA_043749935.1 Planctomycetia bacterium | reverse complement strand
GCCTGCCTTTTCAGCCCACCGAGAAACCGATGTCCGCCCAACCGCACTCGACCGGCCCGGCGTATCGACCCATCAACCGACGGACGTTATTATCTGCCGGCGGCCTGGGGTTCTTGGGATTGAACCTGGCCCAACTGCTGCGCGCCGAGGCGCTCGGAGGCCGGGCCACCGCCAAGGCTCCTGCTCAGCCAATCAAGTCGTGCATTCTGATGTTCTATTATGGCGGGCCGAGTCATCACGACACCTGGGACATGAAGCCCGCGGCGCCTTTGGAAGTGCGCGGAGAATTCAAGGGCATCCAGACTAGCGTGCCGGGCCTGCAAGTCTCCGAACATTTGCCGCGCTGCGCCAAAATCATGGATCGCGTCGCCGTGATCCGCAGCGGGCACCATAACATGAGCAACCACAACGCGGCCGCCGTCGAGGCGTTATGTGGGCACACGCCAATCAAAGGCGACTTGGAGCTGCTGGCGAACGACCCGACCGTGGATTTCCCCTGCTACGGCTCGGCGGTCAGCTATTTCTCCAAAACCAAAGCCCCTGCTCGGCAAGCAACCGTGCCGCCGTTCGTGGCGCTGCCGCACGTGATGTACAACGTGGTCAAATTGCCTGGCCAAACGGCCGGTTTCTTGGGCCCCGCCTACGAACCGCTGCAAGTCACGAAAGACCCCAACAAGGCCGATTTTCGCGTCGGCGAAATCGAGCTCCCCTCGGGGCTTTCCCTGGCCGAACTGGAAAATCGCCAGTCGCTGCTCTCCGGCATCAACTCGCAAATGCCCGAAGCGTCGCGATCGTTGGAAACCATGGATGCGTTTTATCAGCGTGCGTTCAACCTGTTGCGTTCCGATGCCGTGCGGCGCGGCTTCGATATCAGCAGCGAAGACTCGCAAACGCGCGATCGGTATGGCCGCAACATACATGGACAGAGCGTGCTCTTGGCGCGGCGGCTCGTCGAGTCCGGGGTGCGGTTTGTCAGCGTTTACGACAAAGTGACCAACGGCCTCGACAACTGGGACACCCACGTCAACAACTTCGGCCGCTTGAAAGACCAACTGCTGCCCCCTTGCGATCAGGCCTTCTCGGCCCTGGTCGAGGATCTCGAGCAGCGCGGATTGCTGGATTCCACGCTGGTCGTGATGTTGGGAGAATTCGGCCGCACGCCGAAAATCAACAAGGAGGGGGGTCGCGACCATTGGCCCAAGTGCTATAGCGTCGTGATGGCCGGTGGCGGAGTCCGCGGTGGAGCGGTCTGGGGATCGAGCGATAAGTTGGGTGCCTATCCCGACTCGAACCCCGTCACGCCAGGCGACCTGGCTGCCACGATCTTCTGGCGATTCGGGATCGATTCCACGACCGAGCTGCACGATGCCAGCGGGCGCCCGTTCCGGCTGGCGGGCGGAGAGCCGATTTACGGGCTATTCGGCTAGCGCCAATTGTTAGCGTTCGGTTTGGGTCGCTTTGCTTGGGGAATGCGGGAAACTACCGCAAAAACAGCTTGCAGCGTGGGTTGATTCCAGCAATAATGCTTCAGAATATCCGTTATTTGACGGCTGGACTGTCACGCGGATAAGGGCTGTCACGCTGATAGCCCAGAGGCCTTCCCCCAGTGCCTGCGTGCTTGGAACTCCAATATTCGTTGGCGCCAAACGAGTGCATCAGTATTAGTTGGCGCTAAACTAGCGCATCTTTGTTGACGCATGAAACTCGTGGGGAACGCTCGGGGTAAAGTCCCCAGTTGTCGCGTGCCCAACGTCATAGGCATAGATCGAAAACACCGCACCACATTCTCACCTTTGCTGAAGGAGCCTCGTATGTTGCGTCCTACTATCATTTCTGGCTTGGCGTTGGCAATTGCCTTGTCGCTGGCTTCTTCGGCATCCGCCCAGTTCGGCGGTCGCGGGATGCAACTGCCCCCCTCGGTGCAGAACATTTTCATGATGCGAAATGAGGCCGTTCAAAAAGAATTGGGCCTCAGCGACGAACAACAGAAAGCCATCGCCGAATTGGCGGGCCAGATGCAGAACGAAGCCATGGAAGTCATGTCCGGCTTGCAGGACCTGTCGCCCGAAGAGCGCGAAAAGGAAATCCCGGGCCTGATCAAGATGATTGGCGAGAAGGGTAAGGAAGTGCAGGCCAAAGTCGCCAAGGTACTCGATGCGAAGCAGACTGCACGCGTGAAACAACTTTCGATCCAACAGCGCGGTCCGGCCGCGTTCGAGGACGAGGAAGTCATCGCGGCCCTGAAGCTGACGGATGACCAGAAGAAGTCCCTTACCGGAATTCGCGATGAAGCTGCCAAGAAGCAGCAGGAGCTTGTAGCGGAAATAACCAATGGCGGCGACCGCTCCACGATTGGCCCAAAAATCCAGGCCCTGCGAACCGAACTGGGACAAAAGGCCCTGGCCGTGTTGAATACCGACCAAAAAGAGACGTTTGAGAAGCTCAAGGGAGCGAAATTCGATTTCCCCCAAGGCGGCGGCCGACGCGGTGGGTTATAATTGCAGAACGAATTTTATTTTAGAACGGCCATTCTAATTTTTGAAACTCGGCGGCGGCACCCTAGGTACTAACTGGGTAACGCCGGAATGTACGGAGCGAGAAGCGGCACTACCGGATCCGAACCCTGTAAATGGAAACTAACCGAGGTGTTAAGATGGGACGATTTTGTAAGATTGCGCTAGCTGCGGCGATAGCTTGCGCTGGGTCGTTTTCGCTCGCCGCAGACACCGCTGGCACGCCGATCGGCAAGAAAGTCAGCAACTTTTCGCTGCCCGACTTCCACGGCAAGACCCGCTCGCTGGATGAGTTCAAGGACAAGCTCGTCGTCCTGGCCTTCGTCGGCACGGAATGCCCCTTGGCCAAATCCTATGCTCCTCGCCTTCGCGATCTGGCGGCCGAGTTCGAGAAACAGGGAGTCGCGTTCCTGGGCGTTGACGCCAACATGCAAGACTCGCTGACGGAAATCGGCACCTTTGCTCGCATCCACGGCATCACGTTTCCGATGCTCAAGGACAACAACAACGAGCTGGCCGACCGCGTGGGCGCCGTTCGGACGCCCGAGGTTTTCCTGCTCGATAAGGACCGCGTGATTCGCTATTGGGGCCGCATTGACGATCAGTATGGCTTCAAGACTGGGGCCGGCTATGTGAAACCCAAGCTGAACCACCGCGACCTGGCCGATGCGATCACGGAAGTGCTCGCCGGCAAGCAGGTCAGCACACCCGTGGCCAAGGCCGACGGTTGCTTTATTGGCCGCGTTGCCAAGAGCAAGCCGCACGGCGAGGTGACCTACTCGAATCAAATCGCCCGCATCATGCAGAACCGCTGCGTGGAATGCCATCGCCCGGGCGAGGTTGCGCCGTTTACGTTAGCTTCCTACGACGAAGTGGTCGGCTGGGCCGAGACGATCCGCGAAGTGGTGCAGGAAGGCCGCATGCCCCCCTGGTATGCCGATCCTAAGCACGGCCACTTCGCCAACGACACTCGTCTCAGCGACGAAGAGAAACAACAGGTAAGCACTTGGGTTGAAAACGGCTGCCCGCAAGGCAATGCCAAAGACCTGCCCGAGCCCCGCAAGTTTGTCGAAGGCTGGCGCGCCGGCGAGCCCGACCAGGTGGTTTGGATGCGTGACGAGCCGTTTACCGTTCCGGCCGAAGGCACGGTCGACTATCAGTTCTTCACAGTCGATCCGGGTTGGAAGACTGACAAGTGGATTCAAGCCACCGAAGCCCGACCGGGCAACCGCGCGGTCGTGCATCACATCATCGTGTTCGTGCAGCCCAAAGACGGCAACGACAACAGCGGCCGCGGTGGAATCGGCGGTTATGCCCCCGGTATGACCCCTGAGGTCAACCCACCGGGCACCGCGATTTTCGTACCCGCCGGTGCGAAGCTGGTCTTCCAGATGCACTACACCACCACCGGCACGCAGCAGGATGACCGCAGCATGGTCGGCATCCACTTTGCCGATCCCACCACCGTCAAGAAGATGGTCCGCGGTGGAATGGTGGGCGACACGGCCTTCAAGATCCCGGCTGGCGATGGAAATTTCGAGATCAAGGCCAAGCACATGTTCCTGAAGGACACGCTGCTTTTGAACCTGACTCCGCACATGCACTTGCGTGGCAAGAGCTTCAAGTTCGAGGCTGAGTATCCCGACGGCACCCGCGAGGTGCTTCTCGACGTGCCCAATTACGACTTCAACTGGCAGCTTCGCTACTACCTGGCCGAGCCCAAGTTGATGCCCAAGGGCACGCGGATGCACTGCACGGCCCATTTCGACAATTCGGCCGACAATGCCGCCAATCCGGATCCCACCAAGGTGGTCACGTTTGGCGATCAAACTTGGGAAGAGATGATGTTCGGGTTCTACAACTCGATCGATCCCAAACAAGATCTGACCGTGGCCGGCCTGAACAGCACCAAGCTGGAAAAGGGCGAAGTCAATGGCACCACCGGCGAAGGCTCGGTGACAGCCGGCGACAAGAAGAAGATAGAGGAAGCCAAAAAGTAGCCTGACCTCGGGAGCGGACGAGCAATCGTCTACCTTCGGTCTACACGTTGTCACTCGAGAGGCCGTCCTTCACCGGACGGCCTCTTTTTTTCGCTCCACGCGGGTGGCCCAGACGACTTCGTCGTCTGGGTTGCGAAGCAACAAGAGGCGCCTTTCAAGTGGGTCGCCGCTTGTCCCTGCGGGATCCAGACAACCGAGTTATCTTGCCTACCCCACATGGCAATCGGCGCACGCCGCGATTCCTTACGACAATGCAAGTAATTCTTGCGCCAAAATAGATTGACTCATTGCCCGGGTAGGGAGGACAATACCCCCAGGGGCAACAGGGACTGGCGAGGGAACACGCCGTGAAAACTTTTCGGCTCCGCACTCTGCGCGCGCTGGTCTTGGCCATTGGGCTGTTGCCCGTTGGCGGTCTGTATGGCGACACGACGTTGCCTGCTCCCGAGAGCACACCCGACGCGCTGGTTCAGTCGGCGCTATCATCCGAGCTCGATGGTCCTTCGGAATTGCGCGAGCGACTGTTGCGCGCGGCGCTCAAGCGCGATTCAAGCTTCGCGCCTGCCCGTTGGCAGTTGGGCTTTGTTCGTTGGGACAACGAGTGGCGCGATCTCGACAGGGCCGCCCGGCTTGCCAATTCGGATGAACAACTGACCGCCTATCGCAAGCGCCGCGATGCGTTGGTCGACACGGCCGACAATCACCGGGCATTGGCGATCTGGTGTCACAAGAACAAGCTCGCTGCGGAAGAGCGGATCCATTGGCTCAAGGTGCTCGAGTTTGATCCCAGCGATGCCGAAGCACAGCAGGCGCTTGGTCTTCAATTGTATAATGGCCGGCTGCTGACACGGAAGCAGATCGAACAGGAGAAGATCGACGCGGGCAATCGGCTTCGCGTGTTGAAGCAATGGCAACCGCAAGTCGTCAAATGGCACAAGGCGATCGAACATGGCAATGCGAAGGAACGGGAAAGCGCACTCAAGAAACTGCGATCCGTTTCCGACGCGGATGCACTGCCCGCATTGGAAGCGGTGTTCGGCAACGAAGGCATCCAATCGAATCGGCTGTTGATTGAAGTCGCGAGTCGAATTACTGGGCCGGTGGGAACTGGAGTGTTGTTGCGCCGCGCCCTTAATTCCGACGTTGAGCCGGTGCGCTCAGCCGCGATCGAACAGTTGAAAAACCGGCCGTTGTACTCGTTCATTCCACAGTTAATTGCCGCCATGCCGGGCACCACGACAACGCGAATCGAAATCTACGTTGAACCGGACGGTACCGCGGTGCTCGACCACGACACTTTTCAGCACGGATTGCTAGGCGACGAGCACATTCTTTTCCAAACCATAAGGCCGACAGCAGGTACAGTTTGGATTGCCATTAGCCAAGCAGCCGCGATCGAGCGGACGGCCGAGCGGCAGGAGCAGTTCAATCAGCAGATGGGTCGACGTATCAGAGACGTCCTGACCCAAACGACGGACTTCAAAAACCTGGAGAATAAGAATGTGCTCCTGCAACAGTGGGGAGACTACAACGATCTCTATTCGCCGCCTTTGACGTTACGGTCGACGCGGCACAGTGCATACCGACTCACTTGCTCCTGCTTCCCCGCCGGTACGCCCATTCTGACCATCACCGGATCGATGCCAATCGAGAAGGTCAAGGTCGGCGATCGGGTCTTGTCGCAAAATCCGCAGACGGGCGAGCTGACTTACAAGCCGGTGCAGGGCGTCACGCTACGACCGGCATCGCCACTGGTCGAAATCGGCGTGGGCCCCGAAACCATTCGCGCCACGCGCGGGCATCCGTTCTGGGTCAATGGCCGAGGCTGGGTGCTCGCCAAACAGTTGCAGGTCGGACAATACCTGCACGGCATCGGAGGCGCAGTGCCCATCGATCGCATGGCGGAAGCCCCTGCGGCCGAAGCTTATAACCTCGTTGTCAGCGACTTCGACACCTACTTTGTCGGCCAGCAGCGGCTATTGGTCCACGACAATCTGCCGCTCGAAGAAACCGCCGTCGTCGTGCCCGGCCTGCGACCGCGGCCCGACGTAGTGGCCGAAGCCGCGCCGACGATTGACACACCCAGTGCGAAAGCGGAACAGAACACAGCATTTCCCCCAGCGGTGAGGTAACCAACATGAAACGCGATCTTCGACACATGCTCCTAGGACTAGTCACAATAGCGCTCGTGCCCTGCGGGCTGCTGTCCGCCGCCACCAAGACCTCGGAGAATAGCTCCACGCCGGCGGGCCTGGTTCAGGCAGCGCTCGAAAGCGGGCTCGACGGTCCGTCGGACACGCGCAAGTCGCTGTTGGACGAGGCGCTCAAACGCGATCCGAATTTCGCGCCAGCCCGCTGGCAGTCGGGTTTTGTCCGCTGGGATAACGAGTGGCTGAAAGTCGACGAAGTCGCCAAACGGGCCGCGAGTGATCCGCAACTGTCCGCCTATCGCAAGCAGCGCGATGCGCTGATCGACACGGCCGACGGCCACCGCGCACTGGCCAAGTGGTGCCGCAAGAACAAGCTGGCGGCCGAAGAACGCATCCATTGGGCCAAGGTGCTCGAGTTCGACCGCAACGACGCCGAAGCAATCACAGGCCTGGGCTTGCAATGGCACGAAGGCCGACTGCTGACGCGATCGCAAATCGAACAGGCCAAAGTTCGCACGGGCGACCAATTGCGTGCCATGCACCATTGGCGGCCGCAATTCGTCAAATGGCGCCGCGCGATCGAGCACGGCAGCCCAAAGGAGCTTGACGAGGCGCTCGCAAAACTAAAAGATCTCAAGGATCCCGAGGCGATCCCGGCCTTGGAAGCGGTGTTCCTGGTCGATGGCACTTCGCCGAAGAGCACGCAATTGAATCTGCTGCTCGTCGAAACGGTCTCTCGTCTGCCCCACCCGGACGCCACCCAACTGCTGTTGCGCAGAGCGATCGTTGCCGACTCGGAAGAAGTGCGCATCGCCGCGGCCGACGCGTTGAAGAAGCGGCCCATGCACACGTACGTGCCCTCATTGATCGCGGCCATGCCCGGTTCGCTGAAGACTCTGTTTCACGTGCGGGTCATGCCCAACGGCATCGTGGTTCACGAACATGAAATCCTGCTCGAGGGACGCGACTCGGATCTTTCGTTCTCCTGGGAGTCCGTCGTCAATCCGGCCGATGGCTTGCTGGCTGCGTTCATCACACCGGCGGCCTTGAATCGCGAGCTTCGCAGCGCCGCATTGATCGAAGCCCAAGCTCGGGCAAGTCAGCAGCCGCGAGACTTGCTACGCGAACGAATCCAAGCAGTCCTGCAGCGCACGACTGGATTCGATCGCCTCGATGATCCCGCGTTGTGGCAGAAACAATACGACGACTACTACGGTTGGGGTACTCCCGCTAAGGTCAAGCCGGTGAACCGGCAATATGCTTCGAACTACGAATATTACTATCCGCAACCGGCATTCTCATCCCCCAAGCCGTCGGCGCCCAAAATGCCCACGTCGACCCCGGCGCCCGCATACGCCTATGGCCAACCGCTGCCGAAGGGTATGCATTGGGATCTTCCGGGCGGCCACTCCTATTGTTTTCCCGCGGGCACGCCCGTGCTTTCGATCACAGGTTCCGTGCCGATCGAGAAAATCAAGCCGGGCGACCGCGTGTTGTCGCAAGACGCCGAAACGGGCGAGTTGGCCTATCAGGTCGTGCAAGAGCGAACGCTGCGCCGCCCCACCAGGCTGATTCAGATTGGGATGGGATCCGAAACTCTGAAAGCCACGCCGGGACATCCCTTCTGGGTTGTGGGTGAGGGCTGGCGAGTGACGAAGCATTTGGAAGTCGGCGCGCGGCTCCATACTTTGTATGGGTCCGAGATGATCGACAGCCTCGAGGATCTTCCGCCGACCGAGATCTATAACCTCGTCATCAGCGGCTTTGGCACGTACTTTGTAGGTGAACGGGCCGTCTTGGTCCACGACGACTCGCCCATGCCCCCCAGCATGGTCCGCGTGCCGGGTTTGATCGAGGAACGCCCGTAACCAAAAATGACGACCAGGATATTTGTGATAACTCGACCTCGCACCTGCATCCTCTACATCCTTGCCTTTGTCGCGGCAGGGTATGGCATGTGCGCTCGTCCGGCTATTTCTCGCGGTTCGGATGGGCCGAGCGGCATCGCGAAGCTGTTTGACCTGGGGGCAAAGAGCACGCCGCCGGCCGTTGCCGCGGCCAAAGATCAGTACGAGCAATTGAGGCGCGTCCATCCCAAGGATCCGCGGATTGACTATGCCTTTGGCTTGGTGCTCGTCAATCAGCACAAATATCGCGATGCTCTGCCGCTACTCTCTCGATACTTGGATTCCGGCAAACGCGCGCCGAACGAGTATCTCATCAAAATCTGGGCAGAACTTCAAGATCGCAAGGTTGTCGGTGCGCTCGAAGACATGGCCATGCTCAGCCGGCAGTTTCCCCGCGCCGCCGCGGCCGAGCCGGATCCCGCTTTTTGCGAGATTGCAAGTTTCCTGGGCGCCGCGTTTGGCTATTTGGATCTAGTGCGGCCAGACGGAGCCGACGGCAAACTTAAATCGCAAAAACGCAACGAAGTGCTGGCTCAATTGGGCGCCAAGTATCTGCCGGCGTTCGATGAAGGCCGCAATATCGTCGTCGCTCGGCTCGACGAGTTGCAGACGGAGCGCAAATCGAAGGAGGAACAGGTGACGGCTGCGGCCGAAAAGCGACTGGAACAAGACAAGAGCGTGCTGGAAGGCGCTCGTACCACGGTCGCTGCCCAGCAAGAGACCATCCAATCGAGCGCCGAAAGTTTGCAGGATGCCCAACGAGAGTTGGCCGTCATTCAACAGCAATTGAGCACGCTCTCTCAGGATCGCGCGCGACTGAGCGCTCAGATTATCGCGCTTCAAGCTCAAAGCAGCCAGTTTATTGCGTCCATAAACAATTCTTCAGCCAATTCTAGTGGAATTAACGGATTCAATCGTGGACTCGGACCCTCCCCACTCACTCCGCAAGTCGCCCAACTCCAATCGGTCGCGATGGCTCTAGCAGGTCTTAACAAGCAAGCTTTCAACATCGATCGCCAGATGCTGACTTTGCAGAATCGCGCGACGGCGCTGGTGGCCAAGGGGGCGAAGGAGAGCGAGACGGTCGCTCAAAGCGAGGAAGTGGTGCGCAAAACCAGCAAGCAAGCCAAGGCGATCGAAAAGAAACTCCGCCGGCCAGAAACAACCACCAAGTCCCGTGCGGTCATGACGCCCAAGATGGCGTCGCTGGCGACCTACATCCCCTTTCCGTACGACGAGGAACGGGAACGCGTGTTGGATTGGTTTGCCAGATAAATGGGCGGCCCGGATTGGCGACAAGATTCCCTTGGAACACCTTTTTCGGCGTGCCCGGTTTGATCGCAGAACATTGAAACTCCAAAACCATCACTAGGAATTCAACCGCGCCGGAAGGAAAGCTCAGGAACAGAGTATGACGATCCTTCGCTTCAAGGCACCCCTTCCACGCGTCCTGCGGGCAGCGGCATTTGCGCTGGCGTTGTTCGTGGGCAGCGCGATTTGTCGCGCCGACGCGAAGCTTCCAGACGCCAATGTTCGGCCCGCGGATTTGGTCAAAGCGGCACTCGAAAGCGAGCTCGACGGTCCCTCGGAAACCCGCAAATCGCTGCTGGATGACGCGCTCAAGCTCGATCCCAATTTTGCGCCCGCGCGGTGGCAGTCGGGCTTTGTCCGTTGGGACGGCGAGTGGCTGAAATCAGATGAAATCGCCAAGATAGCCGCGAGTGACGAAACACTTCTGGCGTACCGCAACGAGCGCGACATACTTCTGTACGCGCGCGATGGTCATCGCCAGCTTGCCAAGTGGTGCCACAAGCACAAGTTGACGGCGGAAGAGCGAATCCACTGGGCAAAAGTGCTCGAGCTCGATCCAAGAGACAGCGAGGCCCTAAACGGTTTGGGGCTGCAACTCTACGAAGGTCGGCTGCTTTCGCGAAACCAAATCGAACGGGCAAAGGCACAAGCCGGCGACCGGCTGCGCGCGATGCGTACCTGGCAACCTCGGTTGGTTAAATGGCGCCGCGCGATCGAACACGGCAGCCCGAAGCAAGCCGACGAGGCTCTGCGCAACCTGCACGAGCTCAAGGATCCCGAGGTCCTGCCTGCCTTGGAAATCGTGTTTCCAGTGAACGTTGATTTGGCGAAGAGTACGCAATTGAAACTGTACCTCGTCGAAGCGGTTGCTGAGATGCCGCGGCCGGAAGCCACGCAATGGCTGTTGCGGCAGGCACTCCTTTCCAACTCGGAGAAAGTCATCGCGGCGGCCGCCGACGCTTTGAAAGAACGGCCGATGCACGCGTATGTGCCGCAACTCATCGCCGCGATGCCCGACAATCTAAAAACCCAGTTACACGTCCACGTGATGCCCAACGGCTCGGTAGTTCCCGCGCTTGAACTGATATTGGAAGGACAACAATTCGATGTCTCGATGATGTATGAGGCGTTCGTTTCCGCTGCAGATGTTGCTCAAGCATCGTCGATTAGGACACAGACGCCGGCGACCCCTGGACGTTGGATCACTACAATCGACGAGAAAGTGCAGACCTCGCGGCAAGCGACCGACCCGCTCCGCAAGCGGATCGAATTCGTGCTCGAGCGAACCACGGGCTTCGCTCGCGTTGACGATCCAAGCTTGTGGATGAAACAATTCAACGACTATCAGGGTCTGTACACGCCCGACGTGCCAAAACCGAAGTACACTCGATACCCCACCGACACCGTCTATGCGCAATATAGGTCGCCATCGCAATCGTGTTTTCCTGCCGGCACGCCGGTTTTGACGATTTATGGTCCGCGCCCGATCGAACAAATCCAAATCGGCGACCGGGTGCTTTCCCAAGACATCGATTCAGGAGAACTGATCTATAAACCCGTCCAAGCGACGACGCTCAGGCCTCCAACACCGATGGTGCAACTCACGATTGGCTCAGAATCAATTCGTGCGACGCTGGGCCATCCGTTTTGGGTCATCGGCAAAGGGTGGCAAATGGCTAAGCACCTCAAAGTCGGCGATTCGCTCTACGCCGCGAACGGTGCGGTTTCGATCGACAATGTCGAGGAATCGACACCGGACAAGGCATATAATCTTGTCGTGAGTGATTTTCACGATTACTTCGTCGGCGAGTCGAAATTTTTGGTCCACGACAATTCCCCCTCGCTCGAGACGTCGGCCCGCGAGCCAGGATTGGCCACGGGCGAGCCAAAGTAGACTGCGTCAATCTGATATCTTGGTGAGATGCTTGTGATCGCAGGACGCAACATTTTTCTTGTCGCCGCGCTAGCCCTCTATTTGGCGGGCAGGGCAACATTCGCCTTTGGTGCAGAGCCAGAAGAAACCGAACTAGGCGCTGGCATCGAAAAGCTTTTTGATTTGGGCGAAAAAAGTACGCCGCCGGCCATTTCCGCAGCCAGGGAACAGTACGAGCGACTGAAGCACAACCGCCCAAAAGATACGCGGATCGATTACGCGTACGCTCTGGTGCTCGTCAATCAACACAAATATCGCGATGCCGTGCCGCTGCTCTCCGACCATCTGGACGCAGGGAAGCCTGACTCCGCGGCCTATTGCGTGAAGATCTGGGCCGAGGTTCAAGAGCGAAAGGCTGCCACGGCCGTCAATGACATGGTTGCGCTCAGTCGGCAGTTTCCCCGCGCTGCAGCCGCTCAAGAGGATCCTGCCTATCTCGAAATTGCCAGTTTCATGGGCGCCATGTTTGGCTACTTGGACCTGGTGCGACCCGAAGGGCTTGACCCCCGGCTCAAGGCACAACGGCGAAACGAAATCATGGCGAATATCCGCGGCAAATACCTGGCTGCTTTCGACCAGGGGCGCGACGCGGTTCGAGATCGACTCACGGAAATGCAGCAAGAAAGAAACACCAAGCAAGACGAGATAACCGCGGCCGCGGAAAAACGGCTGGAACAAGAGAAAACCGTTCTCGACAGCGCTCGCAGCACGTTGGCCGCTCAACGAGACACCATGAAGTCGAGCGCCGAGACCGTGCAGGACGCACAACGAGAACTGAACGTCATTCAACAGCAACTGACGAGCTTAGTCCAAGATCGCACTCGGTTCAGTGCTCAGATCATTATCGCACAAACACAACTTGCCGAGATCCAAGCACAGGTTCTTCTGAACGGCCAGCGGCCTGGCGCGAACAATTCCAATAACGGCACGAACGGTCGGATCAATATTTCTCCACAACAAATTGCCGTCGCGAATGCAATCGGGGTATCTCTCGGAGCTCTCAATCGACAAGCCTTCAACATCGATCGCCAAATCATGACCTTGCAGGCGCAAGCGGCGACGCTGACCGCCAAGGGGGCAAAGGGGAGCGAGATTCTCGCAGAGAGCGAGGAGTTGATGCGCAAAACCAGCAAGCAAGCCAGGGCGATGGAAAAGAGACTCCTTCGGCCCGAGGCGGCCAAGAAGGCTCACCCAGGCATGACGCCCAAGATGGCGTCGCTGGCGACCTACATCCCCTTTCCTTATGAAGAGGAACGGGAACGCGTGTTGGATTGGTTTGCCAAGTGAGCGATTGCCGGATCTAGCCTCCTTCGGGTGGGCCAGACGATTTATCATCTGGCTTGCGAAGCAACAAGAGGCTTGTGTTTCAAGTTGGGCGCCGCTGGAGAACGTCGCCTCTTGTCCCTGCGGGACCCAGGCGGCAAGCCGCCTGGGTCACCCGAATGCAGGGATTCTCGCGGCTTTCTTGCGGACTTTGCCGCTTGGCGGGCCTCTTGCTGGGCGTCATAATGCCCGCTATCCACGGTTCCAGAATCCCGGCGTTTTCGCAATCCTCAGAGCGAGCCTGCTTTGCTCGACATGAAACTTTATCTAAGGAGCACCCTGATGTGGGCTGATGTACGCGTGGCACTCTTGAGTTTGGCGGTGGTGACGATCGTTGGTCTGGCAAGCGGTTCCCGGGCCACGGCGGCCGAGCCGAACCAGCCCAATCGGCTGTTCGAAATGCGAACGTACATTGCCAACGACGGCAAGATGGAAGATTTGCACTCGCGATTTCGCGATCACACCAACAAGCTGTTCGTCAAGCACGGCATGACGCTCATCGGCTATTGGACTCCGGTCGAAGGGCCCGACGCGGCCAACACGCTGGTCTACATTCTGGCCTATCCGAATCGCGAGGCGCGCGAGAAATCGTGGAAGGATTTCATGGCCGATCCCGACTGGCAAGCCGCCTACAAAGCCTCGCACGCCAATGGCGTGTTGGTGAAGAAAGTCGAGTCCAAGTTCCTGGCGCCCACCGACTACTCGCCACTCAAGTAACGATCTGGCAACGCAAGACGACCGACAGCCGACGCCCCTTTTGGAGATCATGCAATCATGTCCAACCGCGAACGCTGGACGGTTTACCCGCTGTTGTTTTTGACGTTGGGCATCGCGCTTAAGGACAAGATCACAAAGCAGACCGACACCGATACCGTGTTTTGCAAAAGCCTGGTTGTCACCAATCGCCAACGAGTTCCGCAAGTCGTCGTCTCGTCGAGTCCGGCCGGCGGAATCGTCCAAGCCAATGGCCGAGAGACGAACGTGTTGTTGGGCCACCACGACAAGCTAGGAGGGTTGTGGTTCACCGACGCCAAAGGAAACCTGCTAGCCGTCGGAGGTGTCATACCTGCGGCTGCCCTGAATCAACCGCCAGGGACCGACATCCCGCAGGCGCCCGCCGGCGAAACGACTCAACCGCGGCAAGAACCCGAGCAAGAAGCGGGTGGCGCGAAGTAAAGTCGCTGCATCAAATCCGGCCGATTTATCGGCGCGCCGCCTACTGGCCCGCGGTCGAAGCTTCGTCGGCTGCTGGCGCGGCCGGTTCGCTCGGCGTGATTGGCGCTCGCGGCCCGAAACGACGGGCACGGTAGAGATCCAATCCGTGGGCGGCATGATAGAGAGCGCCGCACTCGAGATCGAACTTTTGGGTCTTTTCGAAGCAACCGACCAGGTGCGTCACGGCTCGCGTGACCCACGGCTGCTCGAGCTCTTCGTCGCCGAGCGCTAGCGTCAGGAATTCGAGCGCGTGCCCAGTCGTGCTGATGCGGCTGGCAATGTCGGCCGAAGTGCCAGGTCGAGCGAAGTAGTTCGTCGAGAAGCTTCCGTCCGGCTGTTGATATTCCTTGCAGGCTGCGACCGCGTTCTTGATTTTCTTGTCGGCCTTTTCCCAGGCACCATCGGCGCCCTCGGTCAGCTTGCCCCCCTCGGCCAAAAAGCGGTTGCGCGCCACGGCAATACCATACATGCGGTGTGTTCCGCCGCAGGCGCTGTTGTCCAGATCCTGTTCGCTCTCCATGCGGACCATCCGTTCGATGTTCCATTTCGTGCCGTCTTTGGCGGTCCACTCGGCATCCAGCGGCAAGTAGGTGCTAAACGCCATCAGCGTCCAGGTCGCTTCCATGCCGTCGTAGATATCCCACTGGGCCTGAGTGATCAGGTCCTTGATCGTATAGTTTTGTCCGGCGACCACTATCGGCTGGGCGATCGGCAACCCGCACTGCGACAGATAGCCAAGCCATTGGTCCTCGTGCCCCTGGCCCGTCTTGCTGCCAGCTTCGAGTAGAGCCTCGAGCCCGTGGTCTCCCTTGCGCATCGTCCAGCCGCGCAGTTCGCCGCCGCCGAGCAAGTAGTCGAGCGCCGAGACCAATTTGCCATCGTGGTAGATCTGGAAATCGCGTCCGTAGACGAGCGCTCCGTGAACGATCTGCCAGCCGGCTTGATCCTTGGTGTTCAAATGCCGGTTGTTGTAAGTGAACTCGATCGCACGATCGATGCGATCTCGCAGTTGCTCGTCGCTGGGCAATTCGGCCTGCTCGAATTTCGCCACCGGCTTGTTGCAACCGCCGACAAACCCGGCGATGAGAACCAGCAAAACCAAGATCGGCCCACGTGACACCGAATTACCTAATAGCACGATTGCCTCTTTCTAAGCTGACGGGTTTCTAAGCCGACGGGCACAGCCTGCCAATGGGTATGCCCGTGGGGTTTTTACGGATTGTGCGGGCGTGCGGGGGCCGCGACAGATTCCACTGTTTTAAGCTTTTCGGCGTTTGTCAGCAATGTTTTGGATAAAAAAGGAGGCTTGCGTAAAATAAGACGGGTTTTCCGAACGGCCACGCCGTGCTACGACAGTCGTGCTGGTTTTGGCTACCGGAAGCGGAAGAACAACCGGCCGCTCCACCGCGTAGAAAAAGCCGGTAGAGGGGGTTCTCTGGTCCTACGTTGGGCCGACGAATACAGTTCAGAGTGTTGGCACATTATGCCCGCGCTCTCATCCTTCGAGAAAGTAGACTACGAATATGCTCTTTGATCCGATGTACTTGCTGTTCATCGCTCCGGCGCTGCTCTTGGCGCTGTGGGCGCAATATCGCGTCAAGGCGACCTATGCCGAAGCCAGCCAGGTGCCCGCACCATTGAGCGGAGCGGCGGCGGCGCGCCATATTCTCGACTCGGCACATTTGAATAATGTTGAAATCGAACAGATCCCGGGCCAACTAACCGACCACTACGATTCCCAAGCAAAGGTCTTGCGCTTGAGCCCCGACGTCTATTCAGGCCGCACAATGGCCGCGGTGGGCATTGCGGCTCACGAATCGGGACATGCTTTGCAAGATGCCCAGGCATACGCGCCGCTAGTGGTCCGCAACGCCGCGGTGCCCGCGGCCAGTTTTGGCAGCGGGGCGGGAATCTGGATGATCATCCTGGGCTTCCTGTTCCACATGCCGATGCTTTCCTGGGCCGGAGTCGGGGTCTTTGCCTGCGTCGTGTTTTTCCAACTCGTCAATTTGCCGGTGGAGTTCAACGCCAGCTCTCGGGCCAAGGTGCAACTCGTTGAGTTGGGCATCATCAACGCGGACGAAATGCAATACGTCAATCGAGTGCTAAATGCAGCCGCCTGGACCTACGTGGCCGCCACGCTGCAGTCGATCATGATCTTGCTCTACTACGTGTTCCGGCTGAACAATTCGCGCGATTGAAACTACTTCCTGGCTCGCGGATGTTTTAAGGCAACCCAGGCTCCGCCCGCGGCGCTGCTGGCGACGCACTGCTGGATGAAATACATGCCTTCGACACCGTCGTTAATGTTGGGATAGACGGTGTTGGCTCGATCGAACTTTCCGCCGGTCGCTCGCAGCGCCATATCGTCGTAAGCGGCCCGATAGATATTCGCGAACGCTTCGAAGAAGGCTTCGGGATGTCCGCTTGGCAGGCGACAAGCCGCTTTACCCGCTTCATTCATATACGACGCGTTCGGATCGCGGGTGTAAATCGCGTGGGGATGCCCATTGCGGCGGAAGAGCATTTGGTTCGGCTCTTCCTGGCGCCACTGGAGTGCTCCTTTGGTGCCGTCGATTTCGATCGACAGATCGTTTTCGCGGCCGTGGCTGATTTGCGACGCGGTGACGCTGCCCAGGGCGCCGTTCTCGAAGCGAATCACCGCCTGCCCATAATCGTCGAGCTTTCGACCCCCTTCGAAAATCTTGAGGTTGCAGCTCACCGTTTCCGATTTCAGTCCGGTCATGTAGCGCGCCAGATTATAGGCGTGCGTGCCAATGTCGCCGAAACAACCGGCGGCGCCGCTCTTCGAGGGGTCGGTACGCCACGAGGCCTGCTTCTGATTGTCGTTTTCCAGTCGCGTGCGCAGCCAGCCTTGCATGTAACTGGCTCGCACGGCGTTGATCTCGCCCAACTCACCCGAGAGGACCATCTGGCGCGCCTGTCGCACCAGCGGGTAGCCGGTGTAGTTGTGACTGACGGCAAACACGGCGCCGGACTCATCGACGACCTTGGCCAACTGTTCGGCCTGGGCCAAGTC
>JAYVCO010000320.1:0-11837 GCA_043749935.1 Planctomycetia bacterium | reverse complement strand
CACGGGCGGACCTTGTAAAGCGATTTGGTCGAGCACGATTTTTTGCGGTTGATTTTGGAACGTAGCGGTTCCAACCAGTTGAATCGTATGCTTGCCGGGCGGAATGGCTAGTGTGCTGGTCAATTCCAACGCGCCTTCGGCCTTGCCCTTCTCGATCGTCGCGGGCTTGGCCGTAACCCCGGCCGGCAACCCTGCGGCGGCCAGGCTCACCTTTTCATCAAAGCCGTTAGATCGTGTCAGTTGCACTTTGAAGCTGCTAGCCGAGTTCGGCTGAACCAGCGGCACTAGTGGAGTGGTCGAGGCCAATTGAAAGAAGGGCGGGAAGATTGGTCCCACGCCCAGGGCCAGGGTTCCATCGAGCCCCGCCGGCGGGAATGGCAGTCCGCTGAGCGAAGTTCGCATCGCCAGCAGCGTGTTGGCCGCCGTGCGAAATTCCGTTTCGCCGATCTTGGCCTGACCAATGATTCTGACCATCGCCAATTGACCGGCCGCAAGCGATGGGCCAAGCGTCACACTCATCGTTGCCTCAGGCTTGCCCTCGGGTATGACATTTTGACTCACCACGCAGCCTTCGCCAGCGCCTTCAACGGCCAGCGTAATGGGCCCGTTGTAATCGCGCCGAGCGGCTGTGACTTTGACGACGAAGACGCCGTTTTGCGGTGCGTCCAATTTTTCGGCGGCGGCCGACAAGGTGAAACCCGCTTGATACGGTTCCACAAGAATTCGATAAGCATCGTCCGGACCGCCACGGTGGTTCGAGTCTTCGACCCGCAGCCGATAAATTCCGTCGGCTGGGAACGTGACATTGAGCACGCCCTCTTCGATTCCAGTATCTTCGGCCTCGGCGATCAGGCCGCCCTCGGCGTTGTAAAGCCGCAGGAGCAAGTCGCTCGGCGAATTCAAACTTCGCGTTTGGCCCGTGAACAAGTATCGCTGCCCCTTTTTGGCTTCGAACTGAAACCAGTCGCGATCTTTCCGTGGTTCCAAGCGCCCTTCGATCGCACCGGGGATCGTCACGGGCGTACTCTTCTCGGGGACGTCGTTGGGCTCTTGTTCGAGCTGTTCGGGAGTATCGCTGGCCATCAAGGTGACCCAAGACGAGCCTTGACCCGGGGCGTACGCAGCCGCGACGTTCAGCCGATTGCCGGGCACATCGGAGGGCACGTTGACGGCCACGGGTCCTGGCAGCTCAACGCTCTTACCGGCGAGGCTCACACTAGCGGCGGTGCCCTTTTGAGCCGCGAGCGGGTAGGGGACCGAAGGCAAGGGAAAATCGCCAAGGCGCAGCCGATAGCGATGGGCGCCACCACCTTGAAATCGGATGTCGCGGATCTCAATGAAATAATCACCGGCCGTATCGAACTTATAGCTGAAGCGGCAATCGGCACCGGTCGACGGCTCGTCATCGCTAAACGCCAACTCCCGACCATTGGCAGCCAGCAGTCGCATCATCGGATCCAAAGGCGAGCCCAACCGCCGGGCAAATACATCGAATGAAATCCGCTGCCCGGCCGTTACGGTGATCTTGTAGAAGTCGCTCGATTCCGCATCGCAGGCTCCATCAATGGCAATCGGCGGAGAGAGGATTTGCGCGGTTTGCGGAGTCTTGTTGTTGCCGACCTTGGCAATTGCCGGCAGATCATCAATCAGCAGCAACCGCACATTGGAAACGCCCTTTCCCGTCATCACGCGAAGAGCGCCCACTCCCAGAGGTGCATCGGCAGGGATCGTCACGCGATAGCTGACGCTGGCCGGTTGCGTGCCGTTGTTTTCCAGCCCGGGAGTCAATACCGCGGACGCCGGAAAGCTGGACCAAATGCCGCTGGCACCTGCCAAATTGGCGCCGTGAAGCACGATGTCCGTCGACTGGCCGGGTTGCACTCCGGCAGGAATCGTATGACTGAGCGTGGGCGGCTGACAAAAAGCCACTGCGGCCGGCAGCGCCGCAACGATCAGAACCGCTCGTAACAGAAGCGTCATGGCAGGCTCAACTGGGGGCAGGTAGTTCTTGCAGGCGGGCAGATTCCTCGCACCATACTAACCTCCGCAGGTGCGGTACACAACGCGCCAAGCCGGGTTTTCAGGCTCTCTGGCGCGGGGCTTAACTTATTCAAAAAGTACGGTTTAGAGCGATGATGGGTTCTCTCCGTCAGGCCAGAATGTCGCGGATCACGCGGCCACCTTCCACCAGCGGCACCGGCCGGCGCTGGGCATCGAAAATTCGCTGTTCCGGGTCAATCCCCAGTCGGTCGAAAATGGTCGCGGCCAAGTCCTCGGGACTCGTGGAGTGATCCAAGGCGTATCCTGCGTCTTTATCCGTGGTCCCATACACCATGCCGCCGCGCACGCCCGCTCCGGCCAGCACCGCCGGGAAGAGCGTGCTCCAATGGTTGCGGCCCCAGTTGTCATTGGCCTTGGGCGTGCGTCCCATCTCACCCAGGCAAACGACCAGCGTTTCATCGAGCAACCCGCGCTCGTCCAGATCGACCAGCAGCGCCGACAACGCCTGATCCAGGCCGGGGATCAAGTGGTTCTTAACGTCCGTGCTGTTAAGGTGCGAATCCCAGCTATAACCGTCCGGCGCATCCCAGGCTACTGTGACAAAACGGGTGCCAGCCTCGACGAGCCGCCGGGCCAGCAGCGTCGACTGCCCGAACAAATGCCGACCGTAGCGGTCCCGTGTGGTCGCCGATTCGCGTCGAATATCGAGCGCCGTGCGAACCTTCTCCGAACTGACCAGGCTCAACGCACGCTGGCGGAATTGATCATACGCCGTTTCGGGTCGGCTGGAATCAACCGCGCGGCGCGCCAGATCGAAATCTTCGACCAATGAGCGGCGCCGTTGCAATCGATCGAGCGACAGGCCCTCGTTGAGCGCCAGACCCTGAATGCTGAAGTCGAGCTCCTCGTCCGTGCAATCGCGGAAGAACGGATTGTCATTGTCGTTGCGCTTGCGAATGGCAGTGGCCAGCGGATCGTATCCGCGCCCGAGCCAGCCGGCGTATTGGCCGGGCCGATCGAGTTTTGTCGAATACGTCTGTAAATGTCCGAGCCGATTGGGCAGGTAGACAAATCCCGGCATATCACGTTTCGTCGGCGATGGCGCGCGTTCGTCCAGATAGTCGACGACTGAGCCGTACGTCGGCCAGTCCTTTTCCGTGGCGTTGAATCCGCCACCAAGCGGTATCTGCCAAGGTCGGCCGGTTTGAATGTAGTGCGCGCCCGAGCTGTGATCGTTGTAAGGGTGCGTCATCGTGCGAATAACGCAATACTTGTCGGAAATTTGCGCCAATCGCGGCATCATCTCGGAAATTCTTAGCCCCGAAGTGCGCGAAGCAATGGGAAGAAAGGGGCCGCGGATCGTGCTGGGGGCATCTGGCTTGAGATCGAACGTCTCGAGTTGGCTGGGCCCGCCGAACAAGAACATGAAAATCACGTTCTTGGCTCGCGCCGGCCTGGGTGTCTGGCTCGCTTCGGCCGCCAACAATTTCGGCAGATTGAGTCCGAGCAAACCGGCGCCGCCAGCCTGCAAGATCTGCCGACGTGTCCATCCATCGCACGTGCGTTGAGGTCGGCCCAAGATGTTGAGCATTGCCAAAACTACCCTGTTTTCAATCGACGGCAGATTCTCAGTTAGGCAAGCACTTCCGGAATGACCTGGCCATCGACCAGGGGCAGCGGCCGACCCAGCGTGTCGTGGACCATCGTATGGTGATCGATCCCGAGCAGGTGATACATCGTCGCCAACAGATCCTTCGGGCTCATTGGCCGATCGGCGACATCACCACCGTGTTTGTCCGAGGCACCAACCACGGCGCCGCGTTTCGTACCACCACCAGCCATCAGAGACGAGTAGACGCGAGACCAGTGGTCGCGACCCCCGCCCTGGCCCGTGGTGATTTTAGGCGTCCGGCCGTGTTCGCTGGTGCATACAACCAATGTATCGTCCAGCAATCCGCGCTGGTCCAAGTCAGTGATCAAACCGTACCAGCCCTGATCGAGCCCGGGGCACAGTTCCTGTTTCATACGCGCGTAATGGTTGTAATGCGTATCCCAACCACTGCCGGCGAGTCCGTATTCGTCCCAAAACACACTGACAATCCGGCTGCCCGCTTCGACCAGGCGACGCGCCGCCAGACACGATTGACCAAAAAGCGTGTGGCCATACAACTCGCGCACTCCGCCCGATTCTTTCCGCAGATCGAGGGCACTCCGCAATTTGTCAGATTCGAGCAGTTCGTACGTCATCTGCCGGTATCGATTCAACTGCCGGCCCCGGGCCGTGCCGGCCAGGTCGCGACGGGAGTCCTCAAGTTGGGCCACCAGCGACTTGCGGCGATTGAGCCGGTCGAGCGTGATGTCGGCCTGCAGATTCGTGGCGGCCGGGACGTAGAAATAACTGTCCGGGCTCAAGCCGATGTAAGGATCGTTCTCGTCAAACCGCTTGTCGGCCAGAGTTTTGGCCAAACCTTTCGTCGCGGTGCCGACGTAATCGGTCCAGACCGGATCGAATTCCGCGCCTAGAAACGTAGCGTAAGGCCCCGACCGCGGCACCTCGCCCGTCCGCCGGCTGCTGAATTTGAAGGGCAGGGCAATGTTGGCTGGAATGCTGCGCCGAGCCGTTTGGCCAGATTGCTCCCGCAACGATTCCACATAATCCACGACCGAACCAAAAAATGGCCAGTTCCGTGGGTCGCGCGGATTCAGTTCCGCGGGCAAGTCAAGCGTTGGCACGCCGGTCAATGCAAACGCCACGCCGTGCAATGGGTAGGGGTGGGTCAACGAGCGGAGCACCGTCGTGCGATCCATCACCTTGGCAAAGTTCGGCAGCAGTTCGCAAACGCGGCAGCCCGGCAAGCTTGAATTGATCGAATTCAACTCGCCCCGGATCTCCAAGGGCGCGTCGGGCTTGGGATCGACAAATTCGATTTGGCTCGGCGCGCCGTAGAGGTGGATCAAAATGATCGACTTGGCGCGGCCAAACGATTTCGGTCGCGCGGTCGGTTCCAAGGCGGCCGCGTTCTGCCAGCCGGCCAGATCCGCCAGGCTTATGCCGGCAAATCCCAGCGAGCCGATCCGCAGCAGCTCACGCCGCGTCAGGCCGTTGCACAGCTTCCTAGCCGATCCGAGGACCCGTAGCATTGTTCACCTGCCCCCAAGGTCTTGTATGGCAGCGCGCACCGCAAGCATAAACCTGCGCCAATATGTTATCACATTCGCGACCGTGCAACCAGCGACCGCACGCATTTTCCTTGACGAATTTTTGTGGAGCCGATCCCCTAGGCATCGGCTTGGCTCGTCAAGTGGTGCCGATCACTCGCCGGCGGAAACTTGCGTTTGAAAACACAAGGGCGGCTGACCGGCCTGGGCCCGCATCTTGTTGATCGCCGTCAGAACACTATGCCGCTGCACGAGGTAGCGCTCGAACCGGCGCTTGCCGGGAAAATCAATCAGGGCAATGCCCAGGATCAACGACAAGATTCCCTGACCCGGCGTAAACAGCATGATGATTCCGGCCGCGATCAGAATGCCACCCAGGATGTTTTTGCCGATCAGCAGGGTCCAGCGCAGGATCGGATGATAATGGCGCCACTGATCCCAGGCTTTGTGCGGCCTGTTGAAGTAGTCGGGCGGAATCGCGATCAGATAGCGGTAACCGGCCCACAACGAGGCGACTGACAACAGCACGGACAAGACAGCGACGCTCGCGGTCGCGCCGAGATGATGTTCGAGCCAGTCGAAAAGTCCGGTTAGCAGTTGCACGCGTGGATCACTCGCCCATCTTCGTTTTCAAAACGGCCGTTGGGTCGACAAGTCCATTATACCGCCTCGCGAGCGCTCTATTCGTCTAACATCTGGATACGTCGCAAGTGCCGGCCGCCCTCGAACGGCGTCACCAGCCAGACTTGCACGATTTCGAGAGCCAGATCCAACGGCAGCATGCGCTGGCCCAGCGAGAGCACGTTGGCATCATTGTGGGCGCGGGCCAAACGGGCCGATTCCAAGTTCCAACACAGTGCGCAACGCACACCTTTGACTCGATTCGCCGTCATCGCCTCGCCATTGCCCGACCCGCCCAGCACGATGCCCCGTTCGAAATGCCCGGCAGCTACCGCGAGAGCAACGGGCCGGATGAACAGGGGATAATCGACGGGAGCAGTCGAGTGCGTGCCAAAATCCTGAACCTCGTGGCCGAGCCCGGTGAGCAGCTCCACGATTTCAGTCTTGTATTCGTAACCGGCATGGTCCGAGCCGATGGCAATTTTCATGCTGTACTCACGCATTGGAATGCTAACTCAATGCGCGAAGAATAACCGGCCAGTTCCACTTACGTCAACCGTCATCCGTGGCGTGCAAAGAGGTCTCGACGAATTCGATGTTGCCAGGGAGGCGCGACCGAAGATAATAGACGCCAAGCACCTCTCAGGCTTTGCACAAAACCCTCTTCTCGATTTGCACGCGTCCTGCATGTTCCCGCTCACTGCTGTACCGAATTACGACTTCTTGGTCCCCCAACGAACCATCTTTGGATGGGGACGCTGGCCGGAAGTTGGTCCCGCGGCCGCCCAGCTTGGAAGTCGCGTGTTCCTAGTACTTGGGTCGCGCAGCCTGGCAGCGAGCGGATTTGTCGAACAACTGAGAGGCATCTTCGAGAATAATCGAGTGGAATTGATCGAGCTGGCCGCAATTGATCGAGAGCCAGAAGTCTCCGATGTCGACTTAGCGGTTGCCCGAATACGAGAACAAGCAGTTCGCTCGGGCGACATCGTCATGGGAGTCGGCGGCGGGTCGGCCATCGATTTGGCAAAAGGTGTTGCCGCGTTGGCCACGAATCTCGTCGGCTCTGGAGTCCAAGATTATCTGGAAGGGGTAGGCCGAGGGCATCAACTCAATTCCCCACCGCTACCCGTCATTGCCATGCCCACCACGGCTGGTACTGGCAGCGAGGCGACGAAAAACGCCGTGATTTCATGCTACGATCCGCCATTCAAAAAAAGCCTGCGTTCGGAACTGCTTGTGCCTCGCCTCGCGATTGTCGATCCTCAGCTAACAGTGTCGGTGCCACCTTCGATCACGGCGCAAGCCGGCATGGACGCCATTACGCAGCTCATCGAGAGTTACATTTCCCGCAAAGCACGACCCATTCCTCGCGCTTTAGCTTTGGAAGGCCTGCGACGGGCGATTCCGGCCATTGTTGAAGCTGTAACCGACGGAAACAGCCGGCCAGCGCGCGAGTCGATGGCACACGCCGCCTTGCTCTCCGGAATGGCCTTGGCAAACTCGGGCCTGGCCATGGCCCACGGAGTCGCCGCGGCTTTGGGAGTTCACTTCCGCGTGCCGCACGGCCTGGCTTGCGCGGTGATGTTGCCCAGTGCATTGCGTGCCAACCGGGAAGTGTGCCAGCATGAGCTCGCCGAAATAGCCCAGGCAATTGGCATTCAGCAAGACGATTCCGAAAGTGCAATGGCCGACGCGCTCGTCGATTGCATCGAGCGAATTTGCGAACAAGTGAACGTGAACCTCCGACTTTCCGACTTGGGAGTTTCGCGTCAGGATCTTCCGGCCCTGGTGCGCGATTCGCGAGGCAATAGCATGGACGGAAATCCTCGCAGATTGACCGACAACGAACTTCTACAGATTCTCGAGGCACGGCTTTGATCATTGCCGCTGGATTGACCCCTGCCTGGCAGCAGATCGTGCGTTTCGACGGGTTCCGCCCGGGCGAAGTGAATCGTGCGATCGACGTCCATTGGTGCGCCTCGGGCAAGGTTTTGAATGTCGCGCTGGCGCTGGCGCACTTGGGCGCTCCCTGCGAAACGCTCACGCTGTTGGGTGGGCCTCCACAAGCCCAGATAGAACGCGAGTTTGCCTCGTTGGGAATTCCGCGCCATTGGGTGCCGGCACATTGGTCGACCCGGACCTGCACCACCATTCTTGACATGCAGACAGGCCTCGCGACCGAGCTGGTCGAAAATGCGGGGCCGGTGACGGAAGCCGAGTTGCAAGAGTTCGCGGCGGTTTATGCGCGGAGAGTTGCCCAAGCTCAGTTTGCAATTCTGGCTGGTTCGCTTCCGCGCGGCGCGCCGGAAAACTTTTTCCGAGAGTTGCTTGAACATACGCCTTGCCGGGCAATCCTGGATATTCGAGGTGCCGAGCTGATCGCAGCCCTCAAGTGCCGGCCGTTCTTGGTAAAACCGAATCGCGAGGAATTGGCATCCACTGTGGGCCAAGAATTATCGACCGACGCTCGATTGCACGACGCCATGCGGCAACTCAACGCTGAGGGTGCCAAATGGGTAGTCGTTTCAGACGGAACGCGTCCAGTGTGGATCAGTACGCAAGACCTTCTGTATCGGATAACGCCACCTGAGGCAAAAGTCGTCAATCCAATCGGGTCCGGCGATTGTCTGGCGGCCGGCATCGCTTGGGGCTTAACGACCGGGGAATCCGCATTGGAAGCTATTGGATTGGGCGTGGCCGCGGCGGTCGAAAATGTCGCGCAACTATTGCCCGCTCGAATTGACTCCCATGCAGTTCGAGCCCGTGCTAAATCGCTACTTGTCGAGGCGATATAATTGTTTGGTGCTAGAGGCATTTGACTAGCCCGGTTCAAACCGCTGAACTTGTGCGAGTGAAACCAACCCGAAAGGCTCCCAACTTCTCAGTGGCACGTGGAAGTCACTTCCAATGACCAAGGAATCAGACAGCAAGACACCGGCTCAGGAAATAGCGAATCTGCGCGACGAACTGGCGCGCATGCGCCAAAGCAACGCCGAGCTGGAACAAACGGTCAACGCGCGCACTGAAGATCTGTCGCGGAAGAACGAAGAGCTGCGCGCCGAGATCGCCGAGCGCCAACGGTCAGACCTGGAGTTACAGGAAAAGCAACAGCTCCTGGAACGGCTGATAAGCACGCACGAACGGGACCGTCAACTTGTCGCTTACGAAATCCACGACACGTTCCTGCAAGATGTCATCGCCGCTTTGATGTTCATCGATACCTACTACGATCGGCAGTCAAGTGGCGATGAAGCCCGCCTGGAGCCGTTGGAACAGGCTCGCAAGTTGTTGCGCAAATCGATCGACGAAGCGCGCCGCATGATCAACGGCTTGCGACCCCCGATTATCGACGAGCAAGGTATCGTTGCCGGTCTTGAGTACCTGGTGAACGAAGTCAACGCGCGTGGCTTGGAGATTCGATTGGTACACAAAATGAATTTGGAACGCCTGACTCCGACTTTGGAGGCGGCCATTTATCGAATCGTACAAGAGGGCTTGAGCAATATCGAAAGACACAGCAAGTCGCGATTTGGACAAATCAAGATGTGTCAGATCGACGATCGCGTCCGGCTCGAGATTCGCGATCTTGGTATGGGCTTTGATCCGGCGATCGTCGCCGAAGGACACTACGGCCTGCAAGGAATCAAGGAACGAGCACGCCTGGTGGGCGGAACCGTCGCCGTCCAAAGTGTCCCAAACGAAGGCACCGACATTATTGTCGAAATCCCGTTGCCGCCCGAACCCGGGCGGATCGCCCAATTCGAACCCTAACCGTCAAGCAAACGGTCAGCTTTACTTGCGATAACTTCATGGGAGTCGTCGATTTATGACGCTGCCGTTCGATCCTGCGGGTCGTGCGGTTTGGTCTTGTCGCCGGGAATGCGATAAAGCCTGAATCGCGACGCCTTGATTGCTTCGCCGTCGTACATCGATTAAAGTAAAACCGGTGGACCGAAAGAGTTAGGTCAATGGATTGAGTCGTTCGCTCCTTGTATGGGGATGCCCAGTCCATGACTCACAGTCGGATTTGCTCGGTCGCGCTCATTTCCGCCCTCACCTGCACTTTGGCTCTGCTTGCGCCCGAACTCTCTGCGCAGGTCGTAGGAAATGGCTCGGGTATCAATCAACTGCCCAATGGCGGGATGTTGCCCTTGGGCGGCATGAATCAAGGTCTGCCCGGTCAGAACCTGACTCCGCAACAACTGCAGCAGATGATGCTCATGCGTGCCATGCAGTCGCGCGGTCGCCACGGAGTGCAAACCGGAATTCCACAGTCGCTCCCATTCGGTTCCTCGGGCTTCGGGGCCCCACCGGTCCAGTTTCCTTCTGAGGATCAAGCATCGACGAGCCAAAGGAGTTCTTCGTCGCAGAAACGGGCCGAAGCGCGCAAGGTCCGCGAAGATCAGAAGAAAACTGATCGCGAGCAAGGCAAAGCAAAAAAGGGCAAGGCGGTAAAGCAGGTCGCCAAGGACGCTAAAGACGACGACGCAAAAAAGGTAGCGAAGAAAAAAGCCGCCAAATAGGCCCGTGGCTCGCTTGGCAAACGAATTCTCGCGTCATATCTCAACGTCAGCCTGCGTCCAGTTGCCGTCGACGAATCGCCACATGCTCCCGGTGGGGTTCTTGTTTCGCAGTGCCAAAGGCAACCGATTTCCTCGCACGTTGTCGTAGCATTCCAAGGCCGTGAAGCGCCGGAGTGCAGCCGGAATGCCCACGGCAGTAAAACCGGGATGCCCAGTCGCGGGATAGGGTCCACCGTGATTCATCGCCGCGCTCACCGCCACTCCGGTCGGCATTTTGTCGTTGAGCAATCGGCCAACCTTGCGGCGCAGTCGTGGCGCGAGCTGAGCATAGAGAGCGTCGTCGCTGCCATCGGTCGCGGAATAGACACAGCCAGTCAGATTGCCTTCCAACGCGTCGATGATGGCGCCGGCTTGTGTGGCATTTTCGGCCACAACCAGGAGCGAAGCATTGCCAAACACTTCCGTCTGAAATCGTTGGGGGTCGGATAGAAATTGGCTGCCGCCGATCGCTAACAGCGTGTTTGCATGGCTATACCCTTGACCGCCGCCCGGTGTGCCTCCGACGAGCAACTTGGCGCCGGCCTTGCGCAATCTTTCGAGATTCTCTCCGAAAGATTGTGCTACGCCCTTGGAAAGCAGTGTGCCGACGGGAGCTGCGCGGAACTTTTCGGTCACGGACGCCACGAATCGGTCTGTTTCCGCTCCCGCCAACAGAACCACGACGCCTGGGTTCGTGCAGAACTGGCCGGTGCCCATCAGGCAACTAGCGCTGAACTCCGTTGCCAACGGCTCGCCGCGCGAGGTGAGGGCACCGGGCAGCACCAGGACGGGGTTAACACTCGATAGCTCCAAATAGATCGGCTTGCCCGCCCGATCCGCGGCCGCCTTGAGCTCGAGTCCCGCGGCGCGGCTCCCCGTGTAGGCGGTCGCGCCGGTGCGCGGATCGGCCACGGCGCGAGCACCGTCGGCGTGACTGGTGCGGTAAATCAATTGAACGGTTCCAGCCGGCAGCCCAGCTTCGAGAGCTGCTTCGTGGGCCGCCATAGCCAGCAGGCGAGTCGTCCCAGGATGCGAAGTGTTGGCTTTGGCGATCACCGGATTTCCCGTGGCGATCGCGGCAGCAAAGTCGCCCCCCGCGACACTGTTAAAGGCAAACGGAAAGTTATTCGGGCCGAACACGAGCACCGGTCCCAGTGCGGCATGGCAGGAACGAATTCCTTGCTTGGTGTCGATCGTCGGTAGCATCCAACTTCCGCTAAGAGCGGAGCGGGCGGCTTCTCGCAGTTGGCCCGTCGTCCGTGGCAACTCGACCTCGGACAGACGTGGCCTGACGGGCAGCGCCGTTTCGTCATGTGCCATGGCCACGAGCGCCTCGATCTGACGTTCGATGTGCGCGGCGTACTTGTCAAGAAACTCGGCAGTCATCTCGCCCGGTAATTCGCGCAGCACCGAGGCGGCAGCTGTCGCGGAATCCAGTGCCTGATCGATATCCATCCACGAACTAATCGGATAACTGTCCGCCAAGGGCCGCTG